>JBDTNR010000504.1:0-2833 GCA_039933655.1 Betaproteobacteria bacterium
GAAACCGGCCACCTCGTCTTCGGCAGCGCCACCGCCACGCCCGCGGTGCGCGGCGGCCCCGCGCGTCCCGATAACGCGGACCGCTACGCGGACCTGCGGCGCCTGCTGGGCACGGCGCCGCCGCCCGGCACCAACGTCGCCATCTCGAGCCACGGCAATCCATTCTTCGGCGTGACGGGCGCACCGTATCTGGCCGAGGGCGAGATTGCCGTCGTTCGCCCGCTCGGTGGCAACCAGTTCCGCATCGAGGCGCGCGTCCGCTGGGACGAATGGGCGGCGCTTGCGGTCGCACGCTGATGTCCGGTCGCTGGCGCGATGAGCGCCGGCGGCCGGGGAAACCGGGGACTGGCCGCCACTTCGCCGACGCACGGGGAAAGCGAGCCCCGACCCCCAGGGCTCACGACCGCGCGTTCACTTCGGCAGCGTGTTCTTGTCCTGCCCGAACAGGATCTTGCGCGACTGCTCGTCGCTGATCGCCGGCGTCTCGTTGATCCGTTTCGCGATCTCGTACGCGCGCTCGACGGCAGGCCGCGCCTTGATCGTCGCCAGCCAGCGCTTCAGATTCGGAAAATCCTCGATGTCCTGGCTCTGCCGCACCGGCGAAATCCACGGGTAGCACGCCATGTCGGCAATGCTGTAGTCGCCGGCGACGAATTCGCGGTCGGCCAGGCGCCGGTCGAGCACGCGGTACAGCCGCCCCGTTTCCTTGACATAGCGATTGATCGCGTACGGAACCTTCTCCGGCGCATACAACGCGAAATGATGATTCTGGCCGGCCATGGGTCCCAAGCCCCCCATCTGCCAGAACAGCCATTGCATGCATTCGCAACGGCCGCGCAGGTCAGCCGGATAGAAGCGCCCGGTCTTGCCGGCGAGGTACAGCAGGATCGCGCCGGACTCGAACAGCGGCAGCGGCTGCCCGCCATCGGGCGGCTCGTGATCGACGATCGCCGGGATGCGGTTGTTCGGCGCGATCGCGAGGAAGTCCGACTGGAACTGATCCCCCTTCGAGATGTTGATCGGCTTCACCCGGTACGGCAGGCCCGTTTCCTCGAGGAAGATCGTCAGCTTGTGGCCGTTGGGCGTCGTCCAGTAGTAGAGGTCGATCATGGCGGTGCCAATCGTCGGGAAAGCGGTGGTCAGAAGGTGCCGGGATACGAGCCGCCGTCGAGCAGGATGTTCTGCCCGACGAGGTAGCCCGCCTGCGCGCTGCACAGGAACGCGCAGACGGCGCCGAACTCCGCGGGGGAACCGAAGCGTCCGGTGGGCACGCCCGCGGCGGCGGCCGCCAGGACGTCCGGCAGCGCCTGGCCGGACGCGGTGGCGCGTCCCTGCATCGTCTTCTGCAGGCGGTCGGTGTCGAAGAAGCCGGGCAGCAGGTTGTTGATCGTCACGCCGTCGCGCGCGACACGGCGGGCGAGTCCCGCGACGAATCCGGTCAGGCCGCTGCGCGCGCCGTTGGACAGCCCGAGCACGTCGATCGGCGCCTTCACGGCGGACGACGTGATGTTGACGATGCGGCCGAACTTGCGGGCGATCATGCCGTCGACGGTGGCGCGGATCAGCTCGATCGGCGTCAGCATGTTCGCATCGATCGCGGCGAGCCACGCGGCGCGATCCCAGTCGCGGAAATCGCCGGGCGGCGGGCCGCCCGCGTTGTTGACGAGGATATCCGGCTGCGGACAGGCGGCCAGCGCGGCCGCGCGGCCTTCGGGCGTCGTGATGTCGCACGCGAGCCACGCCACCTTGCGTCCGGTGACGGCGCCGATCTCCGCGGCGGTGCGCGCGACGTGGCTTTCCGTGCGCGCGAGTATGGTCACGTCGACACCCTCCTTCGCGAGCGCTTCCGCGCAGCCGCGTCCCAACCCCTTGCTGGCCGCGCACACCAGCGCGCGGCGACCGGCAATTCCGAGATCCATCGCAGTTCCTTCTGGTGGCCGGGCGGCGTCAGGCCGCCACGGTCGCGCGCCGCACGCGGTAGACGGTGCCGACGGCGAGCAGCAGCAGCGCGGCCACGACGTAGAACATCTCGCGGCCGAGCGCATGGTCGAGCATGAGTCCGAACCAGACCGGGCCGACCATCGCGCCCAGGTCGAGGCCGGAGTACACGAATCCATAGACGCGCCCGGCGGCGCCTGTCGGCGTGGCATTGCGGACGATCAGGTCGCGCGACGGGCCGGTGCTGCCCATGCAGAACCCGATCAGCGCGAACATCGGGATGATCACCTGCAACGGCAGCGCGCCGAAGCCCACGACGGCCAGCAGGCAGGCACCTGCCAACAGGCCCGCCGAGGCAACCAGGTCATGGCGCTGCGTGCGCGCGGACAGGAACCCGCCGAAAATGATGCCGCCGGTGCCGCCCAGCAGGTAGGCGGTCACCGCCGACGCCGCCAGCACCAGCGGCACGTCGAGCCCGCTGTTCAGCGCGGACGGCAGAAACGTCTGCAGGCCGACGGAGGCCATCGTCTGCACGACGAAATAGCAGAAGCACAGCGCGATCGCCGGCTGCAGGAACAACGCCATGCTGCCTTTCAGCGTGTGCTCGTGCGCATCGTGCGCGCGGTGCGACGTCAGGTACGCGCGCTGCGCGGCGAGCACGCCGAGCACCGCGAGGCCGGCCAACCCCATGCAGGCGAGCGCCACGCGCCAGTTGAACGCGGCCGCCAGCGCGTAGCTGACGATCGGCGCCAGCGCGTAGCCCAGGTTGCCGCCGACGCCGTGCGTCGAATAGGCGTACCCCAGCCGGCGCGGCGCCACGTTGGCGTTCAGGATCGCGAAATCGCAGGGGTGGAAAACACCGTTGCCCGCCCCCATCAGCGCAACGATGGGGAAC
>JBDTNR010000505.1:0-2830 GCA_039933655.1 Betaproteobacteria bacterium
CTTGAAGGAGGCCGTACGCGCGCGGATGCATCGGCGCGCGAGTTTGCCGGGGCGAAGGAACAGGGTAGGAACATGGCCATCCGAAAGATCTTGATCGTCGACGATTCACCGACCGAACGGCATGTGCTGAACGACATGCTGACCAAATCCGGCTACGAGGTGGTTGCGAGCGACAACGGCGAAGACGCCATCCTCAAGGCCAAGTCGCTGAAGCCCGACCTGATTCTCATGGACGTGGTAATGCCCGGGCTGAACGGGTTCCAGGCTACGCGCGCCATCAGCCGCGATCCCGACACGCGAGCGATCCCCATCATCCTGTGCACGTCGAAAAGCCAGGAGACCGACAAGATTTGGGGAATGCGGCAGGGTGCGCGCGACTACATCGTCAAGCCCGTGAACCGGGACGAGTTGCTCGAGAAGATCGCGGCCATCGGCTGACCGCGACAGCGCACACGACCATGGCCCGCGCCGCGAAACTCGACCTCCGCACGTTCCAGCAGGAACTCGCGGCACGCCTCGCCACCAAGACGGCGGCGCAGGTGGAATCGTCGCGGCTCGGATTGTCCGCCGGCGGCGATCGCTGGCTGATCAAGCTCTCCGATGCCGGCGAAGTGGTGACGCTGCCGGAAATCGTGCCCGTGCCGCTGACTCGGCACTGGTTTCTCGGTGTCGCCAACATCCGCGGCAACCTGTACAGCGTCGTCGACTTCGCGAAATTCCTGGGGCGCGACACGCCGCCGGGCGGCGGGCAGGCGCGGCTCGTGCTGTTTGGGCCGCGGACCGGCGAGATGCATGTCGGCGTCGTCGTCCAACGCGTGCTGGGCCTGCGCAACGTCGCCGAGCTGGCGCCGGCGGCGCCGCCGCAGGATGTGCCGGCGTGGTACGCGCAACGGTGGATGGACGGCGACGGCAACGCATGGCAGGAAATCAATCTTGCGGTCCTTGCGCGGGATCCCGCGTTCCTGCAAGTCGGAATATAGGCACGAGGGCGTGACGACAGGTTACGCACCAGGAGACAAGCAATGGCACTGAAACTGGGGAATTTTTTCGGCGGCGAGAAGGCAAAGCCTTCGGACCCGGCACTCGACATGCCGACCACGCAGATCAAGATGGGACAGGCGCAGCCGGGGTACGACCCGCTGGCCTCGGTGTCCATCATGGAGCAGCTGCGTACCGCCACCGCGAACATGGCGATGCCAAGGCGGCTGCCGCTGATCGGCAACCTGCCCGTCACCAAGCAGTTCCAGACGCTGGGTGTGCTGATGGTCACGTTTCTCGTGTTCGCGGCGCTGATGGTGTTCCTGGACGGCCGCCAGTCGACGCAAGGGGCAGCGGCTTCCTCCACGGCGACCGAAATGCAAATGCTGTCGCAGCGCCTCGCGCGCGGCAGCGCGCTGGCGGCGCAGGGCCAGGTCGCGGGCTTCGCCGCGGTCAAGGACAGCCGGGAACGCTTCAAGGCCGACCTCGACGCGCTGTTGAACGGCGGCACCGTACGCGGCGTCAGCCTCGACGTCGCGCAGGACGAGACCTCCGTCAAGCTGCTGACCGACGTGAAGCAGCGCTGGGAGCGCGTCGACATCGCCGCCGACCGGCTGATCGCCAACGAAACGAGTCTGACGTCGCTGGCCAAGGGGCTCGACGCGCTCAACTCGGGGAACAATGCGCTGCTCGAACTCGCGCAACAGGCAGCGGCGCAGATCGGGCAGAGCGGCGGCAGCCTGCGCGAGATCGACTACACGAACCAGCTTGCCGTGCTGTCGCAACGCATCGCGAAGAACGCCAACACGCTGGCCTCGTCCGATGAAATCGATCCGGAAGTGGCGTTCCTGCTGGGCAAGGACGCCGGCACGTTCCGCGACATTCTCGCGGGCCTGACGAAGGGCAGCGACGCGCTGCGCCTCCCGGCCGTGCGGAGCGAGGACGCGCGCGCCACCCTGGTCGACTTGCAGAAGCGGTTCGCCGCCTACGAGGGGGGCATCAACGCGATTCTCTCCAATATGCCGCGCCTCGTCGTCGCCAAGCAGGCCGCCCGCGGGATCAACATCGAGGCCGAGCCGCTTCTGATCGACACGACGAAGCTCGCCGAGAACTACGAGAACAGCCCGGCGCGCAAGTGGACGCTGGGGGTGGCCATCCTGTTCGCGGTTCTGGCGCTGGTGGCGTTGCTGCTGCTCGGCAAGGTATTCCTCGACGACGCGCGGGTCCGGGCGCTGGAGAGCGAAGGCGAGAACAAGCGGAACCAGGAGGCCATCCTGCGGCTGCTGAACGAGATGGGCAACCTGGCCGACGGCGACCTGACGGTGCAGGCCTCGGTGACCGAGGACGTGACGGGCGCGATCGCCGACTCCATCAACTTCACGATCGAAGAGTTGCGCACGCTGGTGCGTGGCATCAACTCGGCGACCGACCAGGTGACGAAGGCGACCCAGGAGACGCAGGCCATCTCCAACCGGCTGTACGAGGCGTCGCAGCGGCAGAATCGCGAGATCCAGCAGGCTTCCGCGTCGGTGCTGCAGATGGCGCAGTCGATCAACGAGGTGTCGCAGACGGCGAGCCAGTCGGCGCGCGTTGCGCAGCAGTCGCTGGCGGCCGCCGAAAAGGGCGGCGTGGTCGTGCAAAGCCAGATCGCCGGCATGAACGAAATCCGCTCGCAGATCCAGGACACGTCCAAGCGGATCAAGCGTCTCGGCGAATCGTCGATGGAAATCGGCGAGATCGTCGAACTGATCTCGGACATCACCGAACAGACGAACGTGCTCGCGCTGAACGCCGCGATCCAGGCGGCGACCGCCGGCGAGGCGGGCCGCGGCTTCACGGTGGTGGCCGAGGA
>JBDTNR010000506.1:0-2826 GCA_039933655.1 Betaproteobacteria bacterium
GGCATTGACCGCTACACGCAGCCAGGCCGCAATTTCAGCGTGCAGATTACGGCGCGCTTCTGAAAGGGAGCAGGCTCCAAATCATGCAAGCGGCGGCACCCCGGGCCGCCGCTCGATTGGCACAGGTTACAGCGCTATCGACATTCCCCCATCCATGATGACGATCTGCCCGGTCATGTAGTCGGCGGCGCGCGAAGCGAGGAACACCGCCAGTCCGGCGAGTTCGGGCGGCTCGCCCCAGCGGCCGGCGGGCGTGCGCTTGCAGACCCACGCGTTGAACTCGACGTTGTCGAGCAGCGCCCGGTTCATCTCGGTGGCGAAATAGCCGGGCGCGATGGCGTTGACCTGGATGCCGTGCGGCGCGAGTTCCACCGCCATGCCGCGCGTCAACTGCCGCACGCCGCCTTTGGCGGCGGTGTAGGGGACGACGGTCGGCCGGGCGAGCTCGCTCATCAGCGACGCGATGTGGATGATCTTGCCCTGCTTGCGCTCGATCATGCTGGGCAGCACCGCCTGCGACACGACGAACGGGGCCGTCAGGTTGGTGGCGATGATGTCGTCCCAGTCCTTTTGCGAGAACTCCGTCAACGATCCGCGGCGCTGGATCCCCGCGTTGTTGACGAGGATGTCGATCGGGCCGTACTTCGCGACGGCGGCGGCGATGCCGTCGTGCACGGCCTGGCGGTCGACGACGTCGAATGCGGCCACGCCGGCCTTCATTCCGGCATCGGCCAGCGTCTTTGCCGCAGCGGCGAGCTCGGCGGGCTTGCGGCCATTGAGGATCACCGTGGCGCCGGCTTCCGCCATGCCGCGGGCGATGGCGAAGCCTAAGCCGCGATAGGCGCCGGTGATGAGCGCCACGCGCCCGGTCAGGTCGAAGGGTGAAGCGGACATGGACACTCCGATTTGTTGTTGGTGCGAGGGAATTGGCGACTTGATTCTAACCGGGGCCGTTCCGCCGCACCCGCGCAGGCGCGCGGACCCATCGCGCGGCCGTTCCGGAGAGGCGCATCGTGTCCGCGACGCGGTCGCTCCGGCGGTGATCGCGATGCCTATCGGCCTTGATCCCGGCCGCAGTGATCAGGGGTCCCCACTTGCGGCGTTCCGAACGTCCGAACTCGGCGGCGCGAGCTCACGCACACGCTGGTGGCGGCCGGCGCGGCCGAACAGCTGGACAATGTGCGCAGCGTGATCATGGCCAAGGATATGCGCGCCGCCGCCGATCAGCTTTCTGCGCTGCTCCTTTCGAAGGCATAATCGACATGGCGGATCCGACGCTGGAAGGGTGGAAGGCGCGCGAGTTGCCGGGGTTCTTCGGCCTCGTCGGCCCGTTGTGGACGAAGAAGGAAGGCGACGCCTGGGCCTACGCTGTCCTGGCCGAGGACAAGCACACCAATCCCGCGGGAGTCGTGCACGGCGGGATGCTGACTACATTGCTGGACCACACGCTGAGTGTCATCGCATGGGAAGCCAACGACAGAAAGCCCCGCATCACGATCGCGCTGGACGTGCACTTTCTCGCGGCCGCCCGCCCCGGCGATTTGGTCGTTGCCCGCGGGCGGATCGTCCGCCAGACGGCGACGCTCGCCTTCACTTAAGGCAGCCTGTGCGTGGGGCAGCAGGAGATCGCCACCTCGCCACCGCCTCCGCCATTCCGAAGTTCCGGTGACCCGTCCATGAGACCCATCAAATCGAGCCTCGATCCGCGCTCCGCGGACTTTCTCGCCAATGCGCAGGCGATGCGCACCGTGGTCGCCGACCTGCGCGACAAGACCGCGCACGCCGCCCGCGGCGGCAGCGAGGACGCGCGCCGGAAGCATCTCGCCCGCGGCAAGCTCCTGCCGCGCGACCGCATCAAGGCGCTGGTCGAGCCGGGCGCGGCGATCCTCGAGCTGTCGCCGCTGGCCGCCTACGGCATGTATGGCGGTGAAGTGCCGTCCGCCTCGATCATCACGTGCATCGGCCGCGTCGCGGGACGCGAATGCCTGATCGTCGCCAACGACGCGACGGTCAAGGGCGGCACGTACTACCCGCTGACGGTTAAAAAGCACGTGCGCGCGCAGGAGATCGCGCGCGAGAACCGGCTGCCTTGCATCTACCTGGTCGACTCGGGCGGCGCGTTCCTGCCGGAGCAGGACGACGTGTTCCCGGACCGCGAGCATTTCGGCCGCATCTTCTACAACCAGGCGACGATGTCGGCGCTGGACATTCCGCAGATCGCGGTGGTGATGGGCTCGTGCACGGCGGGCGGCGCGTACGTGCCGGCGATGTCGGACGAGGCGATCATCGTCAGGAGCCAGGGAACGATCTTCCTGGGCGGCCCGCCGCTCGTAAAGGCGGCGACCGGCGAGGAAGTGACGGCGGAGGAGTTGGGCGGCGGCGACGTGCACACGCGGATCTCGGGCGTGGCCGACCACCTGGCGGAGAACGAAGCACATGCGCTGCAGATCGCGCGCCGCGTCGTCGCCAACCTCAACAGCGTCAAGTCGGTGGCGCTGGACGTGGCGCCGCCGATAGCGCCGCTGTACGACGTCGAGGAACTCTACGGCATCATTCCCAGTGACACGCGCAAGCCGTACGACGTCCGCGAGGTGATTGCGCGCATCGTCGACGGCTCGGCGTTCGACGAGTTCAAGCAGCGGTATGGCACGACGCTGGTGACCGGCTTCGCCCGCATTCACGGCTATCCGGTCGGCCTCGTCGCCAACAACGGCATCCTGTTCTCGGAATCCGCGCAGAAGGGCGCGCACTTCATCGAGCTGTGCGCGCAACGCGGCATTCCGCTCGTGTTCCTGCAGAACATCACCGGCTTCATGGTCGGCCGCA
>JBDTNR010000507.1:0-2822 GCA_039933655.1 Betaproteobacteria bacterium
GAAATGCCGTCGATCTCGATGCGCCCCGATTGCGGCGTGTAGAAGCGCAGCAGCAAGGACAGCAGCGTGGACTTGCCGCTGCCCGTGTGGCCGACGATGCCGATGAAGCTTCCGGCCGGGATCGCGAGCGAGATGTCGTGCAGCACGGGTTGCCGCGGATCGTAGCCGAAGCTGACGTTTGCGAGCTCCACGCGGCCGGCGCCGATGCGGCCGTCGTCCGCCACGCGCTCCGCCTCGCCCTCGTCGAGCAGCGTGTTGACGCGCGACGCGGCGATCACCGACTGTTGCAGCAGCGAGAACTGCATCGTGATCTGGATCAGCGGCTCCACGACGCGCGCGACATAGGCGATGAACGCGTAGAGGAGGCCCACTTCTACGCCCTGCAGCCGCTGCGTGCCGACGGCGGCGACGATGCCGACGATCAGCAGGATGTTGACGAAGTCGAGCGCCGGCCGCAAGAGCCACGCGTTGGCGCGGATCTCCCCCATCCGCGCGTTGTAGTGCGCGTCGTTGGTCCGCGCGAACCTTTCGGAAAAGCGCGCCGCCGCGCCGGTGGCCTGCAGCACGCTCATGCCGGCGATGCCCTCGGCCATGCGCGCGTTGATGTCGCTGCGCAGCTCGCGCGCGCGGGTGACCGCGGCGGAGGACAGCCGCTGGTAGCCCCAGACGATGACCGCGGTGGCCGGCACCAGCAGCAGCACGATCAGCATCAGCCGCCAGTCGAGCCACAGCATCGCCACGACGACGCCGAACAGCACTGTCATGCCGAGCAGCAGCTCGAACAGCACCTTCGTGTACAGGTCTTTGACGGACTCGGTGTCGTTGGTGATGCGGCTCACCAGCTGGCCAGTGATCGCGCGGTCGAAAAAACTCATCGGCAGCCGCAGCACGTGCGCGTAGACGGCTTCGCGCAGCCGCCGCACCGAGCGCGTCGCCAGGCCAGCCAGGCGCACCAGCTGAAAGTAGCGAATGCCCGTCGCGCACCAGCCGGTGACGAGATAGCCCGCGACCAGCAGCGCCATCGTCGTCCAGTCGAGCGCGCGCGGCAGCAGGTATTCGTCGATGAACTGCTTGCCGAAGATCGGGCCCGCCGCTTCCAGCAAACCAGCCACGGCGAGCCACAGCGTCGCGCGCACCACTTCGCGCCGATCCGGCCGCGCCGCCCACCACAGGAGCGACAGCGCCTGCCGGCGCTCCTGCGCGCCGACGCGCTTCAAGTCCGGATGGTCGTCCAAGTCCTCCGCGATCGTCGCCATCACGCGGCTTCCAGGCTCGCCTCGAGCTGCTGGTAGCGCCACTGCGCGGCGTACCAGCCGGACTGTCGCAAGAGCTCGTCGTGGGTGCCGCGTTCGACGATGCGCCCCGCCTTGAGCACGATGATCTCGCCGGCATCGACGACCGCGGACAGCCGGTGGCTGACGATCATCGCGGTGCGGCCACCGCGCGCCTCGCGCAGGTGCGCGAGGATGCGCACCTCGGTGCCGGTGTCGACGGCGGACAGCGCGTCGTCGAGCAGCAACAGCGGCGCGGCGGTCAGCAGCGCGCGTGCGATCGCCACGCGCTGGCGCTGTCCGCCGGACAGCGTGACGCCGCGTTCGCCCACCAGCGTTTCGTATCCTTGCGGAAAGCGCAGGACATCCGCATGGAGATCGGCCATGCGCGCGGCCTGTTCGATTTCCGCGCGCGTCGCGCCGGCGCGCGCCAGCGCGATGTTGTCGGCAATCGTCGCCGAGAACAGGAACGCCTCCTGCGGCACCCAGGCGATGCCGGCGCGCAGCGTGGCCAGCGTGTAGTCGGGAAGCGCCGTGTCGCCCCAGCTGATGACGCCGCTGCGCGGCGCGTAGTGCCGCAGCATGAGGTGCAGCAAGGTGGACTTGCCGGCGCCGGTCGGGCCGACGATGCCGAGCGTGCATCCGGGTGCCAGCTCAAAGTCGATGCCGGCGACGGCGAGCGTATCGGTGGCGGCCGCCGCGCGCACCGACTCCCGCGGATACGCGAAGCTCACGTCCGTGTAGCGGATCGCGCCCGTCACCGACGCCACGCGCGTGCCATGATCGTCGATCGACAGCGGTTCGTTCAGCAGCGGATCGAGCCTGCCCCATGCGGCCTTGCCGCGCTCGATCAGCGACAGCACCCAGCCGGCCGCGAACATCGGCCAGATGAGCTGTCCAAGGTACATCGTGAACGCCGTCAGCGAACCGATCGTCATCTCCTGGTGCCAGACGAACCAGCCGCCGACGGCGAGCGTCAGCACGCCGGCCGCCGTCAGCGTGAAACCGACGGCGGGCTCGTAGGCCGACTCCCATTTCTGCGCGTCGAAGCTGCGGTCGGCCGCGCGTTCCGCGCGCGCGCCGAATTCGCGCCCGGCGTGCGCCTCGAGTCCGAGCGCGCGCAGCGTGCGCACGGCTGCCACGGATTCCTGCACGTGCTCGTTCAGGTCGGAAAAGCGGTCGAGCGATGCCCTCCAGGCGTCGTGGACGTGGCGCGAGATGTACCAGAACGCCCATGCCATCAGCGGGAACGGCAGCAGCGCGACCACGCCCAGCCGCCAGTCGACGCCAAGCGTCATCATCGCCACCACCAGCACGAGCGTCAGCGTGCCGTCGAATGCCGCGAGGAAGGCCTCTCCGGCCGCCATCTCCACGGCATCGACGTCGTTGGTGGCGAGCGCCATCAGGTCGCCGGTGCGCTGGCGATGGAAAAACGGCGGCCCCTGCAGCGCGAGGCGGTCGTACAGTCGCGTGCGCAGCTCAACGCCCAAGCGGAACGCCGCGCTGAAAAGCTCGAGCCGCCAGCCCACCCGCAACAGGTAGATCGCCACT
>JBDTNR010000508.1:0-2818 GCA_039933655.1 Betaproteobacteria bacterium
CGTCGGTCTGGATGAACGGCACCAGGTTTTCCTGCGGCAGGTCGCGCCCCTTGGCACTGACGATGCCGGCGGTCATCGTGTTCTCGAGGCCGAACGGCTTGCCGATCGCCACCACCCACTCGCCGACGCGAAGCTTGTCGGGATCGCCGATGACGACGCGCGGCAGGTCCTTCACCTCGATCTTCAACAGCGCGATGTCGGTGCGCTTGTCGGTGCCTAGCACCTTCGCGGTAAATTCGCGCTTGTCGGACAGGCGCACCGTCACCTCGTCGGCGCCGTCGACCACGTGGGCATTGGTGAGGATCTGGCCATCGCTGCCAATGATGAAGCCGGAGCCCACCGACTGCGCCTCGGGCTCGCGCTCCGGCCCGCGCCGCGGCGTCTGGCCGGGCACGCCGAAGCGGCGGAAGAATTCGTAGAACGGATCGTCCTCGGACAGCTCCGGCACGCCGCGCGTGCGCCGCGATTTCTGCCGGACGTCGATCGACACGACGGCCGGGCCGTTTTTTTCGTAGAGATCGGTGAAGTCGGGCAGTCCGGCGCGGCCCTGCGCGGACGTCGCCGGCGCGAACGCCGCGGTCAACGCAAAGACGAAGGCACCGGCGGCAATGCCCGGACGGAACAGCGTGCGGATCAACATGGGATTCCTCGTGCGGGTGTTGCGAATCGGAACGACCAGGAAAACGATATTCGTTATTTGCGGCCTACGGATTGGGCGATCTCGCGTACGGTGGCCGGAGGAACCTCACCCATCACGCGCACCAGGAAGGCGTCGCTGCGCGTCGTGAACTGCGCCAGGCCGCCCGTCTGCGTCAATCCGACCTGTGTCTGCATCACGGTGAAGGGCTCGACGAAAACGCTGATGGCCACGAGGCCGTCCGAATAGACGATGTGCGCCACCGGATTGGGCTTGCCGGGAAGCCGCCGGTAGCCTTCCATGATCTTGGCGAAGCCCGGCGGGACCTTGCCGGCGACCCAGCCGGTGTCCTTCAGCACCACTTCCCCGGGGCCGCCCTGCTTGACCTGCCAGTCCGCCGGCACCGATGCCCACGACGGCTTCACCATGTCCTTGTCGACCTTGGCGTTGATCGTCACGTCGGTGAACGCGAATTCCTCGATCACCTCGCCCTTGTCGTTGACGAGCCGCGCCTTCAGCAGCAGACCGGTGGTGGCGTCGGACCAGAACTTGTGGCCATAACGCAGGCCGTCCTTCGGCTCGAAGACGACGATGTCCGACGTATGGCCGGCGATGCGCTCGCCCGCGACGGACTTGAACTCGTAGTATTGCGACAGGTTGCGGATCTGCTCGGCAGACAGCGACGGAAAGACGTTGCGGATCGTGCGCGGCTCGATGCTGACGATCTTGGCATCCGGCAGGTACAACCGGACATCGGTCGCGGAGCGGACGATCTCGCGTGCGGGGCCATCGAGGCTCAGCAGCTTTTCCCACTCCAGGCCGCCTTCGTTCAGGTGCGCGAGCCTGAATGTTTCGACGCGCGGCCCCTGCCGCAGCACGACCGTCCCCGTGTAGTTGAGCGTGCGCGCGGCCTGCGTGATGCGCGTCAGCCACTGCGCGGCATCCTGCGCGAAGGCGAGCGGCGCGACGAGGAGGCCCGCCGCCACGCATACCGCATTGCCCAGGCGCCGTGCGGCGCGGGGGGTCACCGGAAACACTAGTATCATCGGATCGATGGCGGCAGGTCAGGGACGGCCGGGCTCGGCAGGTGCGGTCGCCACGGCGGCGCGCAAGTACGAGCCACCTCCCTGGATCGCCGTGGCCGGCGAGTATTCCTGATGCGCAACCAGGTAGTCGGCCGGCACCTCGGCCGGCGGCTTCACGGCGGCGGCGCGCACGGTGGCGGCCTCGCGCGCCTTGGCCACGGCGTTGGGCGGCACGTCGACCATCGAGAACGCGGTCCAGCCAACGACGGTGACCGCGGCGAGCGTGGCGGCGACGGCCCAGGCGAACGTCGCCGGCTGCGTGGGCGCATGCACGCGCGGCGCCGGAGCGAGCACCGTGGGCTCGGCCGCCAACGCGGCAGCGAACCGCGTGGAGAGCCTGGCGGAATGGGCGTGGGCGCCGCGCAACTGGTCGCCGATCACGTGGTAGCAAACCCATGTGCGCATCGCGTCGTCGGACTTCAACCCGGCACAGCAGCGCTCGAATTCAGCTTCGTCCAGTTCGCCGTCCATCAAGCGCGAAATGTTCTCGTTCATCACCATCTCCGGTTCTCATCGGTGCCGAGCTGCGGCCGCAACTCGGCGGCGATCGCCTCCCGCGCGCGGAAGATACGCGAGCGCACGGTACCGATCGGGCAATTCATCACAGCAGCAATTTCCTCGTAACTCAATCCCTCGATCTCGCGCAGCGTGATCGCCGTGCGCAGGTCCTCGGGCAACGCATCCATCGCGCGGTTCACCGTCGCGGCGATCTGCTTGCCGATCAGCTCGTCCTCCGGTGTCGCACTGTCCCGCAACTGCTCCGCATCCTCGAAACCCTCCGCCTCCTCGTTGTCGAACGAGGTGGTGGTCGGCGCGCGGCGGCCCATCGCGACCAGATAGTTCTTCGCCGTGTTGATCGCGATGCGATACAACCACGTGTAGAACGCACTGTCGCCGCGGAAGCTCGGCAGCGCGCGGTAGGCCTTGATGAAGGCTTCCTGCGACACGTCCTCGACTTCCGCCGGATCGCGCACCAGCCGCGACAACAGCCGTCCCAGCTTGCGCTGGTATTTCATGACCAGCAGCTCGAACGCACGCTTGTCGCCGCGTTGTGCCCGCTCCACGAGCTGCTGATCGACTTCGCGATCACCCATCC
>JBDTNR010000509.1:0-2788 GCA_039933655.1 Betaproteobacteria bacterium
AACGTCGACGGCCCGTTTCTCGTCACGCGTGCGCTGCTGCCGGCGATGAAGGCGCGGCGGCGCGGCAAGATCGTCAACATCTGCTCGATCGCGTCGGACCTCGGACGTCCCGACATCGTCGCTTATGCGACCAGCAAGGGCGCACTCAAGATGCTGACGCGCGCGCTCGCCGTCGAACTGGCGCCGTTCAACGTGCAGGTCAACGGCATCGCGCCGGGATTCTTCAAGACCGAGATGAACGCGCCGCTGATCGCCAACGAAGAATTCTCCGCGTGGGTGGGCAAGCGCACGCCGGCTGGCCGCTGGGGCGATCCGCCGGAGATCGCGGGCGCCGCCGTGTTCCTCGCATCGCCGGCCGCCAACTACGTCACCGGGCACCTGCTCTACGTCGACGGCGGGTTCAGCGCGGCGTACTAGCTGTCAACCTTCAGTACGTTGTTTCACGTTCCCACGCCGCATCGTCATGCCACCCGCCGTCGTCCGCGCGAAGGCGGGGACCCAGTGTCTTTGGAGCCCACTCTGCGCGAGTCATAAAAGCGTCACTGGGTTCCCGCGTTCACGGGAACGACGGTTGAGGAGGATTCATGCGTGTCGGAAACAACGTATTGAACCTTCACAACTTGCGAACTTGCCGACGGGCCGCGGGGCGTCGCCGGGCGTTTGTCGCCGCAGTCGATTCACGGTATAATTCGACAGGTCAGCGGGGAAGGCATCGAGCCTTCCCCGTTTGCACGTCCACTGCGCGTTGGGCACCCGATCCTCGCGCGGGCCTTGGTCGGATTTACCGGCCCGCGCGTACCCGCCGACGAAAGCCGCCATGAATGCCCCTGACGCCACCGTTGCCGCGACCGAACCGCTGTTTGCGCCGTTCGTCCCCGCGCTGCTCGCGTTGGCGGACGGCACAGTGTTCCGCGGCCGCGCGATCGGCATTGCCGGCTCCACCGTCGGCGAGGTGGTATTCAACACCGCGATGACCGGCTACCAGGAGATCCTCACCGATCCCTCGTACGCCGGGCAGATCGTCACGCTCACCTATCCGCACATCGGCAACACCGGCGTCAATGCGGAGGACTTCGAGTCGCGCCGCATCCACGCGGCCGGCCTCGTCATCCGCGACCTGCCGCGGCGCGCGTCGAGCTGGCGCTGCGAGACCGACCTCGCGTCCTGCCTGCGCGCGGCCAACGTTGTCGGCATCGCCGATCTCGACACACGCAAGCTGACACGGCTGCTGCGCGAAATGGGCGCGCAGAACGGCTGCATCGTCGCCGGCCCGGAGGCCGTCGACGAGGCTGCCGTTGCGCGCGCCATCGCCGCGGCGCAGGCCGCGCCGTCGATGGCCGGCCAGGACCTGGCAAAGGTCGTCAGCTGCGCCGCGTCGTACGAATGGAGGTCGTCGACATGGGTGCTCGGCGCCGGGTATCGCGACATGGACACGCCGCGCTTCCATGTCGTCGCCTACGACTACGGCGTCAAGCACAACATCCTGCGGATGCTCGCCGCGCGCGGCTGCCGGCTGACGGTGGTGCCGGCGCAGACACCGGCGCGCGACGTGCTGGCGATGCGCCCCGATGGCGTATTCCTGTCCAACGGCCCCGGCGATCCGGAACCTTGCGACTACGCGATCGCTGCGATCCGCGACATCATCGACACCGGCCTGCCGGTGTTCGGCATCTGCCTCGGGCACCAGCTGTTGGGACTCGCGGCCGGCGGCCGCACGCTCAAGATGAAGTTCGGCCATCACGGCGCCAACCATCCGGTGCTCGACCGCGATACGGGGCAGGTACTGATCACCAGCCAGAACCACGGCTTCGCCGTCGATCCCCAATCGCTGCCCGCCAACGTGCGCGTAACGCACGAATCTCTATTCGACGGCAGCCTGCAGGGCTTCGCGTGGATCGACAAGCCGGTGTTCTGCTTCCAGGGGCATCCGGAGGCGAGCCCCGGCCCGCACGACGTCGGTTACCTGTTCGACCGGTTCATCAAGTTGATGGAAAGGAACGGCCTTTCACAATGAAGCGCAGAGGCGCCGAGCAATACGCCGCTCGTCGTCCTCGGCATCCTTGCGTCCCATTGTGAGCTGTTGAGTTCATGCCCAAACGCACCGACATCGAGAGCATTCTCATCATCGGCGCCGGCCCGATCATCATCGGGCAGGCGTGCGAGTTCGACTACTCGGGCGCGCAGGCGTGCAAGGCACTGCGCGAGGAGGGCTACCGCGTCATCCTCGTCAACAGCAATCCGGCGACGATCATGACCGACCCGGACATGGCGGATGTCACCTACGTCGAGCCCATCACGTGGCAGATGGTGGCTACGATCATCGAGCGCGAGCGCCCCGACGCGCTGTTGCCGACGATGGGCGGGCAGACGGCGCTCAACTGCGCGCTCGACCTGGCCCGCGAAGGTGTCCTCAACAAGTTCGACGTCGAGCTGATCGGCGCGTCGAAGAAGGCGATCGACAAGGCGGAGGACCGCGAGAAGTTCAAGGCGGCGATGACGCGCATCGGATTGGGCTCGGCGCGTTCCGGCATCGCGCACAACCTGGAGCAGGCGCTCGAGGTGCAGGCGACGATCGGCTTCCCCGCTGTGCTGCGCCCGTCGTTCACGCTGGGCGGCACGGGCGGCGGCATCGCCTACAACAAGGATGAATTCGTCGAAATGGTCAAGCGCGGCCTCGACCTGTCGCCGACGCGCGAGATGCTGATCGAGGAGTCGCTGCTCGGCTGGAAGGAATTCGAGATGGAGGTTGTCCGCGACAAGAAGGACAACTGCATCATCGTATGCTCGA
>JBDTNR010000510.1:0-2783 GCA_039933655.1 Betaproteobacteria bacterium
AGAAGGCCGCCCCGAAGAAGAAGGCAGCCAAGAAGACCGCGAAGAAGAAGGCCGCGAAGAAGCTGTAATCAGCGGCAATCAAGTCCGGCGCAATACTGCATCGGACGAAAACGGGCGGCTTTGGAGCCGCCCGTTTTTATTCGAGGTTGGCAAATCGCGCGGCGGGCTGCCCTGCCGCCGCCCGCACGGCGTGCCAACCAGTCACCCTCCGGAGTGCCCGTTCACCCGCGCCGTCGGCGCAGGCTTCGGACCGGCGGTGGCCGGCTTGGGCGCCGGCCCCCCCACCGACCTGGTCTGCTTGCTGGCGCCCTTGGTGGCGACTGCGCGCTTGGTCCGGCCTCCCGACCTCGCGACCGGAACAACGTCGCTCGTCACCCGCAATCGTTGTCCCACCCTCACGCTGTCCTTCGCCAGGCCGTTCCACGACTTCAGGTCCTGCACCGACATGTCGTAGCGCGCGGCGATCCGCTGCAGCGTATCGCCGCGCTTGGCGGTGTAGTAGAACGTGCGGCCCGCCGGCACGGCCGTGAACACGGCTTGCGCCAGTGTCTCCGCGGCCTCGTCGGACGGCCGCTGCGCCGGCACCAGCAGCGTGTGTCCGATCGGCACCGGCGATCGCGCGCCGATGCCGTTGACGGCGCGCAGCGTCTCCACCGACATGCTGTACTTCGCCGCGACCTGCGGCAGCGTTTCGTTGGCCTTGATGCGGTACGCCTGCCACGACACCAGCGGCTGCGCCGTCAGCTCGAGCTTGGCGGCGAAGATCTCCGCATTGTCGATCGGCAGCAGGATCGACTGTTCGTCGGCGCCGGCGATCACCGGCCGATTGTGCTGCGGGTTGAGCGCCAGGAAGTCGTCCAGCGACAGCTCGGCGATCTCCGCGGCGCGCTTCGTGTCCATCTTGCGCGTCGTTTTCACCACCGCGAAGAACGGCGCGTCCGGAATGTCGGCCAGCGCGAGACCGTACTTCTCGGGGTCGCGGACGATGTTCTTCACCGCCTGCAGCTTAGGCAGGTAATTGGCCGTTTCCGCCGGCATCGCGAGGCTCGCGTACGTCGTCGGCAAGCCCTTCGCCTTGTTGCGCGCGATCGCCTTGCCGACATTGCCCTCGCCCCAGTTGTAGCCGGCGAGCGCGAGCTGCCAATCGTCGAAATCGTCATGCAGCTTCGTCAGGTAAACGAGCGCCTTGTCGGTGGCCGCCAGGACGTCGCGGCGCGAATCCATCCAGAAATCCTGCTTGAGTCCGTAGTGCTTGCCCGTTGCCGGCATGAACTGCCAGATGCCCGCGGCACGGGCCACCGAAATTGCAGTCGGGTTGTATGCGCTCTCGATCATCGGCAGCAGCGCTATTTCCGTCGGCATGTTGCGCGCCGTCACTTCCGACACGATGTGGTACAGGTAGCGGCGGCTGCGCTCGACCATGCGCGCCATGTATTCGGGCCGCGACGAATACCACTGCTCCCACTTCTCGACCAGCGGACCCTCGATGTCGGGCATCCCGTACCCGGTGACGATCCGCTCCCAGAGATCGCCCACCGGCGGCGGCAATGGCTCGAGTTCGGCGCCCGCGGCGTTCGGAAAGAGATCGGGTTCCTTTGCCTTGGGTGGCGGCGGAGGTGGTGGTGGATCCGGTACCACGGCCGCGATTTGCGGCGGTGGCGGCGGCGGCGGGTCGACCGGCGCGGGTGCGGGTGTCGCGCAGGCGGCGAGTAACGCCGCCGCGGCGACGATCAGGATGAGGTGCAGGCGCAATTCGCTGGACTCATGGCATTGCGCAGCCTTCGTTGGTGAGCGCGCGTTTCATTGGCAAACCGGGGCGATGGTAGGCCGCGCCCGTCGCAGGCGTCAACCGAGCGACTTGCTGCGACACCCCCGCTAAAACGTGTTCTTCCACTCGCGAAGCGCGGTAAACGTCTCGATGTCGTCCCACAGGGTACACCCCGCATGCCGGGCGGCGGCCGCCCGCACCGCGGGCAACGGTGCGCGGAGGAACGGATTGGTCGCGCGCTCCATGCCGATCGTCGACGGCAGCGTCGGCTCGCTGCGGTCGCGCCTTCCCTGCTCGCGGCCCATCCGGTCGCGCACGTCCGCATTGCCCGGCTCCACCGCGAGTGCGAAGCGAAGGTTCGCGAGCGTGTACTCGTGCCCGCAATAGACGCGCGTCGCGTCCGGCAGGGCGGCCAGCGCCGACAGCGACGCCCACATCTGCCGTGGCGTACCTTCGAAGATGCGCCCGCAACCCGCCGCGAACAGCGTGTCGCCGCAGAAAAGCGACGGCTGGCCGTCAACGTCGCCGAAGAACGCGATGTGGCCGGCGGTATGCCCGGGAATGTCGATGCCCGCCAGCGTGACGGGCAACCCCGGCACATCCACGACGTCGTCCTGTCCGATCGCATGCGTGCGCCCCGGGATCGTTTCCCGCGCGGGACCGAACACCGGCACGGCGAACTGCGCGAGCAGCGCCGGGATGCCGCCCACGTGGTCTCCGTGATGATGGGTGGCGAGCACCGCGGTGAGCGTCAGGCCCTCGCGCGCGAGATAGGCGAGCACGGGCGCGGCATCCCCGGGATCGACGACCACGGCGGACCTGTGCTGCCGCAGCAGCCATATGTAGTTGTCCGCAAAAGCGGGGATAGGGATAATCGAGACCATGGACGCATCTTCGGGAACCGCAGCAGGTGTGTCAACGACGCTCGCCGATTGGTTCCGCACGGACCTCGGACGCTACCTGCTCGCGCGCGAGCAGGCGTACTTCGACCAGACGGTGGCCGACATCTTCGGCT
>JBDTNR010000511.1:0-2783 GCA_039933655.1 Betaproteobacteria bacterium
GACCTGCACGTCGAGGCCCAGCCCAGCCAGGGATCGGTGGAAAACCTCAAGCTCGTCGGCGCAGGGAAGGCCGAGGTGGGTTTCTCCATGGTCGATGCGGCATGGCAGGCGGTCAACGGCATCGACCAGTTCAGGTATCGACAGGTCAACGCCAAGACGCTGATGGTGCTGTACCCCAACCGGATGCAGATCGTCACGAGGGAAGGCGCCGGCATCCGCCGGCTTGCCGACCTGAAAGGCAAGCGGGTGTCCACGGGCGCCTCCGGCAGCGGCGTCGAGGTGATGGCGCTGCGCGTGCTCGATGCGATCGGCATAGCTCCCGACAAGGATGTCGTTCGGGAACAGCTGGGTCTCCTGGAATCGGTTGCCGCGATCAAGGAGCGCCGGATCGACGCGTTCTTCTGGGTCGGAGGCGTCCCTAGCGCAGCGATCGCCGATCTTGCGGCGACGCCGGGAGTCAAGGTACGCCTTCTCGATCACGCGGACGCGCTCGACGCGCTGAATCGGAAGCACGGACCGCTCTACGCGAAGGGCATAATTCCGCAAAATTCGTATCCCGGCATGGACCGGCCGGTCACGAACATCGACGTGTGGAACATTCTGGTGACCAGCGACCGGATGTCCGACCAGATGGCCTACGACATCGCGAAGACGCTGATGGAGAAGAAGCCGGAGTTGGTCGCGCTGCACCCGGAGGCGCAAAACATCGACATTCGGTATCAGAGGATCGGCTCCCCGGTGCCCTATCATCCGGGTGCGAAGAAGTATCTCGAAGAGCACGGTGTACGCTTCTGAGCGGCTTGCACCCGCCGAGAGAGTGCCAAGCGAGGACTGCCGCGAAGTCGCGGCCGAGATGGAGGCCGCGGAGCAGGGCGCCGGCAGTCGATATCGTGGCCCGCTCCTCGCTCTCGTCACGACCCTGCTGGTTGGCATGTCACTCGTGCACGTCTGGGCGGGCATCGACAGGCCCGAGCCGCGGATCCTTCGTCCGTTGCACGTCGGCTTTATCCTGATCCTCGTGTTCATGATGTTTCCGGTGAACGGAGCGGGCAGCCGACGACCCGGATGGCCGGACATCGTCTGCATGTTGCTTGGTGTGGCAACGATTGCCTATCTGTTCGCGGCCGGCGAGGCGTTCTGGTCACGCAACGCATCGCCGCGCGCGTCCGACGTGTTCTTCGGCGTTGTCTTCATCGTCCTGGTGGTCGAGGCGTGCCGTCGCGCGTCGGGCTGGCCCACTTCCCTGGTCGTCGTCGCGTTTCTGGCGTTGCCATTCGCCGGTCCATGGTTGCCTGGCCCGCTGCATTCCGACGGCGCCGACATTCCCGCGATGACCGGGTATCTCTTCCAGACGCTGGACGGCGTGTTCGGCGATGCCGTGGCCGCTTCGTCAGGTCTGTTGATCCTGTTCACGATCTTTGGCGCATTCCTGCGGCAGTCGGGTGCTGTCGCATACTTCCGGGAATGGAGTGTCGCGGCGATGGTGGGCCGCCGCACTCCTGCCGCTCGATCGGTGCTGCTGTCGTCGTTGCTGGCGGGTAGCGGATCGGGGTCGGCGTCGGTGACCGTGGTGGCGAGCGGCCCGCTGGTGCCACCGTTACTCCTCCGCGGCGGCTATTCGAAAGAAGCTGCAGGGGGCCTGCTCGCCGCCGGCGGCGCGGGTTCGTTGTTGACGCCTCCGGTGCTGGGCGCGGCCGCATTCGTGCTCGCAGAATTCCTGGAAATCGAGTACGCCGACATCCTGCTGATGACGACGATTCCGGCCGTTGCCTACTACCTGACGCTATGGGGGATGGCGGAGATCGATACGAGGAAGTTCGGCGTCCGCGAAGTCACGGCGACCGGCGCGGATCGGGGGCTAGGCGCACTGACGCGCCGCCATTGGTACCACTTCGGTTCGCTGGTTTCGGTCATCGTGCTCATGGCGCTGGGCGTGCCGACGGTCCTGTCGGTGCTGTGCGCGGTCGCGTTCACCTATCTTGCGTCGTTCATCCATCGCGACACGGCGATGGGAATCCGCAAGCTCGTCGTCGCGTTGAAGGATGGATCCGGCCAGATGCTGAACGTCGCTGCCACTTGCGCGGCCGCCGGTGTCGTCGTCGGCGTGGTGGCCAAGACGGAGCTCGCGATGAAATTCAGCGCGATCGTCATCGACTATGCCGGCGGCAGCCTGGCGCTGACCGCGCTGTACACCGCGCTGATCGTCCGGGTGGTCGGGCTCGCCGTTCCGGTAACTGCGAGCTACATCATCTGCGCGGTCATCGTCGCGCCCGCGCTGACCAAGCTGGGCGTTCCCGATTTCGCCGCACATATGTTCATTTTTTACTACGCCGTGCTGTCGGGGGTCTCGCCTCCGATCGCACTGTCGCCATTCGCGGCAGCCGCAATCAGCGGCGGCGATCCGTACATGACGACGCTGCAATCGTGGAAGTACACGTTGCCTGCATTCGTCGTACCGTTCATGTTCGTGCTCGACCCCGCGGGAATCGCGCTGCTGCTGAAAGTCCCGCCGGAAGGCTCGTGGGTGCACGTCGGCTGGATCGCCTTCACCGCGGTCGTCGGCATCGCGGCGCTGGCGTGCGGCGTGCAGAAATGGCTTCTGCGTGGATGCGGCCAGTTCGTGCGCTGGCTGCTCATCGCCTGCGGCCTGTTGCTCGTGTATCCGGCGCCGGCGACCGCCTGGATCGGACTCGGAGGCCTGGCCGCCGTGCTGGCGTGGCAGCGATTCGGTGGACGGCGCCCCGCGGCGTGAACCGGACGCCGTGTAGTCCGGCAATGCGACC
>JBDTNR010000512.1:0-2782 GCA_039933655.1 Betaproteobacteria bacterium
TGCGCAATCGGCGGCTCCACGGGCTCGATCGGCGGGTACTCGATCAGCGGCGTCGGGACCTGCACGCGCTCCGGCTCGTATTCCTCCTCGATCGTCATCGGCGGCGGCGGCGGGGGCGTGGCGCAGCCGGCGAGCCACGCGCACGCGACGACGAGGTAGACGGCCCGGCACAGGCCGCGGTTCATCGGCTGCCCCCGATAACCGCCGCGGGCGCCTGCGCTGCCTGCACCGCCTTCGCCGCCAGGGCCGCACCGACGCCCGACGCCAGCGGCAGCGACAGCCGGAAGCGAACGCCACGCTGCCCATCGCCGCGATCGAGAATCTCGATGTGTCCCGATTGCGCGAGCGCGTACTCGCGCGCGATGGCCAGACCCAGTCCCGACCCCTTGACCTTGCCGTCGACCGGCGCCTTGCCGGAGTAGAACGAGTCGAACACGCGCTCGCGTTCGGCGGCGGCGATGCCCGGGCCATGATCGGCGACGTCGAGCACCGCGAAGCCGTCGCGCTCCGCGAGCGTGATCTCGATCGCGCCCGAGCGTGGCGAGTACTTGATCGCGTTCGACAGCAGGTTGTCGATGACCGTCCGGATCTTGTCCATGTCGCCGACCACCACCACCGGGGCGAGCTCGGTGTCGAACGTGATCATCCGTGCGATCGCCGCGAGCTTTTGCTCGCGCAGCACGCGGCGAACGACATCGGCCACCGGCACCGGGCCAAGCGTGGCCGGCTCCATCGCGCGCGCCTGGTGGTAGGCAAGCAGGTCCTCGATCAGCTTCTGCAGCGACAGCGTGTTCTCGCGGACGATGCGCACGATGTCGTGCTGTTCCGGCGACAGCCGGCCGCCGACGTTGTCGCGTAACAGTTCCGCGCCCTCGCGCACCGCGGTGAGCGGCGTCTTCAATTCGTGCGACACGTGGCGCAGGAAGCGAGTCTGCTGCTGCTCCAGCTCGTTTAAGCGCGTGCGCAGCCATTCCAGGCGCTGGCCGACATAGCGCAGGTCCTGCGGACCGTTCACTTCGATCGCGTGCGTGAAGTCCGCCGTGCCCATCTGCCGGATAGCCTGATCGAGCTGGCGGATCGGGCGCGCGATCAGCACGGCGAACACGATGGCGAGCAGCAGCGCGATCGCCACCGTCGCGAGCGCCAGGTAAAGCCATTTTTCGCGGCCCCTCGCCGCCGTCTCCTGCAAGCTCTCGATCGCGCGCTGCGTCAGCTGCGCGGTGGCGTGCTGCATCGCCTGCGCGCGCTCGACGAGATTGCCGAAGCCGTCGGCGAGTTCGGTCACCGCCTGAGCCGTGCGCTGCGGCGAGTTGAGCTTCGCGTACAACCGCTCCTCGCGTCCGCGCAGCTGGTCGAGCGCGGCGAGTTGCGGTTGATCGAGCGGCAGCATCGACATCTGGCGCGTGGTTTCGGCGAACTCCAGCCGCATGCGTCCATAGTCCTCGAGCAGCACCGGATCCTCGAGGATGATCTGCTGCCGTGCGAGGCGCTCGAGCGTCGTCGCCTGCTCGAACAGCAGGCGGCTCGAGCGTCCGGCTTGCGATGCCTGCAGCACTTCCTGCCGGCTCTGCGTGGCGAGCTGGTCCAGCGACAGGATGAGCTCACCCAGCGCATACAGCAGCGGCAGGCTGACGAGCAGAAAGCCCAGCAGGATGAACTTGAGGAATGAGCGCGGGTAATACACGCCGGAGACACCTGGTTATAATCGGGCGCATTATGGCACCGCCGTCGTCCGCACGGCGTTCTTCGGCCGACGTTGCGGCACGCAACACACCTGCCGCTCCTGCCTTGCTGGACCCTCCGCGCCGCCGATGACCCCTGACGTAACCAGCGCCGCGCGCCGCGCAACGACGTTCGCGCTGATCGCCGCCGTGGCGCGCAACGGCGTCATCGGCGCCGGCAACGCCATCCCCTGGCGGCTGCCCGACGACATGCGTCGGTTCCGCGCGCTGACCACCGGACACGCCATGGTGATGGGCCGCAGGACCTGGGAATCGCTGGGCCGGCCACTTCCGCAGCGCCAGAACATCGTCATCACGCGGCAGGCCGGATGGCGCGCGGACGGGGCCGACGCAGTGCCTTCGCTCGCCGCTGCCTGGCCACTCGTCCGCATGCCGCCACCGGTCTATTGCATCGGTGGCGGCGAACTCTACGCGGCCGCGCTGCCGTATGCGGATCTGCTGCACCTCACGGAGCTTGATCGCAATTTCGCCGGCGATGCGCACTTTCCGGCATTCGACCGCAGCGCGTGGCGCGAAGTCGCGCGCGAGACGCATCGCGCGCCCGAAGGCTTCGATTACGCATTCGTCGAATACGAGCGCGCCGCCGGTCACCCGGCGCAGCGCCTGCCGGCAGCGCACCCCGCGATCTCCAGCTGATCCGCGGCGCCGCACGCGCACCGCGCGCCCAGCAGAGGAACGAGAGTGGACGCGGGGCGGCGACGAACATCCTCCGCGTCCGCGCGCGGCCCGTGCCGCGAACGTCCGCGCGCACAGGCATTGAGCAGCGACGCAGCCATGACCGTGGATCGTCGACCGGCGCGACGAGGACGCCAAAGTCGTCGCCAACGTACTCGCCGCGCTCGCGTTCCTGCACGTCCGGATCATCCGCAACGGGCAGTCGAGCGTGCGCGGGCAGGTATTTTTGGCGATAATGGCGATCCCGCGCGCTGCGCAGCACGCGGGCGAGTATCGGCGCGACGGGCAAGCAGCGGTCTGCGTCGCGCGCCGCCGGGATGACGGAACTGGTAGACGTAGCGGACTCAAAATCCGCCGGTGGCAAC
>JBDTNR010000513.1:0-2776 GCA_039933655.1 Betaproteobacteria bacterium
CCCTTGCGGCTCTGACCCCTTGCGGCTCTGACCCCTTGCGGCTCTGACCCCTTGCCCTCAAAACAGCGCGAGCGTGGCGCGGGTCAGCGCGCTTGCCGGGTTCGCGTACTCGGCGACGACGCTGAAATGATCGGCGCCGGCAACGAACATCGGCGCGGCCTGCGGACGGCGCACCTCGGGCCATGCGTCCCACAACGATTGCGTCTGCCGCAGGAACTCGGAGGTTTCGTTGCCACCGCACGCCATCAGCAGCGGCACCTGCACGCGCAACGGCTGATCGACCGGCGAGACTGCCTTCGCCGCCGCGGCGTCCAGCCTGAAATCGGTGTTGAACGAGAACTGCGTCATCGGCGCGAGATCGTGGACACCGGACAGCGTGAGCCCTGCGCGGAACGGCGCGCGATCAAGACCCACTGCCGACCAATCGGTGACCAACATCATCGCCGCAAGATGGCCGCCGGCGGAATGCCCGCCGACCACCAGATTGTCCGCCGGCGCACCGCGCGCGGGTCCTTCGCACGCCAGAAAGACAAGCGCGCGGCGGCACTCGTCGACGATGGCCGCGATCGACACCTGCGGGCAGAGGTCGTAGTTGACGTTGGCGACCGCGATGCCCTGGTCGACGAACGGTGCGGCAACGAACGCGAAGTCGTCCTTGTCGAGCGTCCGCCAGTAGCCACCATGGATGAAGACGAACGTGCCGCGCGCCCGGTCCCGAGGCACGTAGAGATCGAGGACTTCCTTCGGTCCGGGCCCGTAGCGGACGTTGGACGCTGGCTGATAACGCTCGCGCGCCGCATCCGACCACGCTGCGTACTTCGCGAACCATTGCGGATGCTCGGGAACGGCGGCGCGGTTGTTGTAGCCGCGCTCGACCTCTTCCGGCGTCAGGTCGTGGGTCGTCATCGCATCACCCGGCAACGATCTCGATCGACAGCGGCGTCAGCCCGTCGATGTGGCCGTCGAGACGGTCGCCTGCGACCACCGCGCCCACGCCCGAAGGGGTGCCGGTGAATACGAGGTCGCCAGGCAACAGCTCGTAGAAGCGCGACAGGAACGCGAGGATGTGCGCAACGTCCCAGATCATGTCGGACAGGTCGCCGGCCTGCCGCCGCGCGCCGTTGACGTCGAGGTGAATGGCGCCGCGCGTCAGCAGTCCGGTTTGCCCGACCGGATGGATCGGTGCGATGGGCGCCGCCTGCGCGAACGACTTGCCGATGTCCCACGGCCGCTTCTTTTCGCGCATGTCGTTCTGCAGGTCACGGCGCGTCATGTCGAGGCCCGTCGCGTAGCCGAACACGAGTTCGTCGGCGCGCTCCGGCGGCACGTTCACGCCGCCCCGGCCGATGGCGACGACCAGTTCGATCTCGTGATGGTAGTTCACCGTCGACAGCGGATAGCGGACGCGGCCCACCGCCGGCGGCACCACCGCCGCGATGGCGTCCGCCGGCTTGGTGAAGAAAAACGGCGGCTCCTTCGAGGCATCGCCGCCCATCTCCTTCGCATGCTCGGCGTAATTACGGCCCACGCAATAGATGTGGCGAACGGGAAACACGTCGTTCGAGCCGGCGATGGGAACAGTGGGCAGGTCCCACAGCGGGAAGGGATAGGTCATCGGTTGCTCGCGAGAACGTGCAAGGCGGATCACAACAGAAGGGGACCGCGACGATCAGGAACGCGACTGGCCTGGGCTTTGCCTTCCGCCGTGCCGTCCTTGTCCGTCGTGGTTCAGGGCGTGAAGACTTTCAGGCCTCCGCATCGGGTTGCCGCGACGGATCGGCCGCCGCGAATGCCGGCAGCGCGAGACAAGCGGCCTCGATGCGCAACAGCGTCGGGTAAGGCGCCAGGTCCATCGCCACGCGCCGCGCATTGGCGAGTTGCGGGACGAGGCAGATGTCGGCGATCGACGGCAGGTCGCCGTGGCAGAAGCGCCCCGTCGCCGGATCGCGCGCCAGGCGGATCTCCAGCGCCTCAAGGCCGACGTCGATCCAGTACTTGTACCAGGCGTCCTTCTGCTCCTCCGCCACGCCCAGCGTGTTCGTGAGGTAGCGCAGCACGCGCAGGTTGTCGAGCGGATGGATGTCGCAGGCGATCTCCAGCGCCACTCCGCGCACTCGCGCACGCGCCGCCGCATCGTCCGGCAACAGCGGCGGCGCCGGATGCGTTTCGTCCAGGTATTCGATGATGGCGAGCGACTGCGCGAGCACCGCGCCGCCGTCGGTGACGAGCGCGGGCACGAGCCCCTGCGGGTTCATCGCCAGGTAGCCTTCCTCGCGCTGCGCGTTCTTCCGCAGGTGGACGAATGCGCGTTCCGGCGCGAGTCCCTTCAGGTTGAGCGCGATGCGGACGCGGTACGCCGCGGACGAGCGAAAGTAATCGTAGAGTTTCATTGCAGTCCTAGGCGCGCGCGCGAGTGCTGATCCGGCCGCGCATCCGTACACCGTCATCAACACGCAGGCGGGAACCCCGTGGCGTTGCGCCCGCGACACTCTGCCTCCGCCGGCGCGGGGACGACGAGATTGTTCCAGCCGGCTTCATGCTCCCGATCGCATCCGCGTCAAAAAGCCGAGATGCCCGTCTGCGCGCGGCCGAGGATCAGCGCGTGCACGTCGTGCGTGCCTTCGTACGTATTGACGGTCTCGAGGTTCAGCACGTGGCGGATGACGTGGAACTCGTCGACGATGCCGTTGCCGCCGTGCATGTCGCGCGCCGTCCGCGCGATGTCGAGCGCCTTGCCGCAGGAGTTGCGCTTCATGATCGACGTGATCTCCGGCGC
>JBDTNR010000514.1:0-2769 GCA_039933655.1 Betaproteobacteria bacterium
ACTTCGAGCAGCGCGCTCTGCACCTTGGCCGGCGCGCGGTTGATTTCGTCGGCGAGCAGCAGGTGCGTGAACACCGGCCCGAGCGACGTCGCGAAGTCGCCGGTCTTCTGGTTGTAGATGCGCGTGCCGACCAGGTCGGCGGGGACGAGGTCGGGGGTGAACTGGATGCGCTTGAACGTGCCGTGCACCGTGCGCGCGAGCGTCTTCACCGTCAGCGTCTTGGCGAGGCCAGGCACGCCCTCGACCAGCAGGTGGCCCTGCGCGAGGATCGCCACCATCACGCGCTCGAGGAAGTGATCCTGGCCGACGACGACCTTTTTCACCTCGTAGAGGATGCGCTCCATCAGCGTGGCGATCTCGCCGCTGCTCGTGTCCCGGTTTTCCATGCGTGCTGGTCTCGTGGTCGTGGGTTAGAAGGGCGACATGCCGACGGCGGCCGCGGCGTTCTCGATCGGCACCGCGAAGCCGATGCCGATGAACACGCGCTGGCTGGTGGGATTCAGGATGCCGGTGACGATGCCGACCACTTCGCCGTCGGCGGTAACGAGCGGCCCCCCCGAGTTGCCCGGATTGGCGGCGGCATCGAACTGGATGAGGTTGGTCAGGATCCGCTTGCCTTCGGGCGACTGGTATTCGCGCTTCATGCCCGACACGACGCCGGCCGATGCCGAGGGTCCGATGCCGAACGGAAAGCCCACCGCCACGACGTGGTCGCCCACCTGCAGGTCGGCGGTCGAGCGCAGCGTTGCCGACACGAGGTCGTCGGGCACCGCCTTTGCCTGCAGCACCGCGAGGTCGTGCTCGGGCCGCATGCCGATCACCGTGGCCTCGGCCTCCATGCCGTCGAAAAAACGGACCTTGATCCGGTCGGCGCCGAGTACGACATGGAGATTGGTGAGAATGATGCCCTTGTCGACGATCACGACACCCGTGCCTATGCCGGTGCTCTTGTGCTTGTCGGCCTTGTCGTCCTTGCCGCCAGGCACCTTGAACTGCCCCTTGCCGGCCTCGGCGGGCTTGTCGCCCGGCTTGTCCCTGCCGCCATCGTTGCGCGCGAGCCTGTCCTTGTCCTTGGGGGTGGCAGGAGCTCTGCCCTTGTCCTTGCCGGAACCCTTCGCCTTGTCGGTGCCGCCCTTGTCCGCGTCCTTGCCCTTGTCGTCGTCGTCGCCTTCGGGTCCGTAGCCCATCACGCGGACGATGGACGGCTCGATGGCGGCGAAGGCCTTCGCGGCCATCGACGGCAACGCCGCGGTCTCCAGCGTGTGGAGCACCGCGGCATCGATATCCTTTTGGGTGAATTCCTGCGCGGCGGGACGCGTGCGCGCATAGGTGACGACCAGCGCGACGGCAATGAGCGCGCCGGCCGCCAGCAGGAGCGGACGTTCGTAGCGGCCGTAAAACCGGCGCAGCCGCCCCGGCGTGGCCGTGGGTGCCGCCACGGCGTCGGCCGCGGGTGGCGCGTCTTCCGTGGCGCCGGCGGCGGCGCCCTTCCGCGCACGGCTGGATTTGCTGTAGAGCGCCACCTTTTTCATCGCATGCACCGTCTCAGGCCGACGAACCACATGGAAAACGTCCGGCAACGTTATCACGAGAGCGGCGGCGCCGCACATTGGACGCCGCCGCCGCTCGCATGCTGCCCGTTGTAGTCAGCGCTTCACGCCGGCGAGTTCCCGGGGTCCAGCCTCGTCAATGCTCGTCGGGCCGACGATTGCGCGGATGGCCCGCCGCGGCGCGCTCGTTGCCGCGCTTGTAGTTGCCGGTGACGCGTGCCATCACCTGCTGAGCGTCGGCTGCGTCCCTTCCGGCGACTTCCGCCGCGAAGTTGCGCGCGGCGGCGCCGCGCAGCACCGTCACGGTGCGCCCGGCGCGCCGGATGACGATCTCGCCGTCCTTCGTCGCGCGATACGCAAAGCCCAGGTCCTCGCCGTCCGCGCTCATCGTCGGTCAGGTCCGCTCGCTGCCGGAAAAATGGGGGGCAGATTCGAATTCCGGATACCGCCGGCCCATCATCGTCGTGCAAGAAGATTCGAGCCTGTCCCTCAACTCGCCCCGAATTCGATCCGCGTCGTCTTTACGTCGAGCAGCGGTCCCAGCTCGTAGATGTTGCGATAACCGTAGTCGTAGAGCGCCGTCCACGTCGCGAGGTTGAGCGACGCTCCGGGAAGCTTGGTCGGAAACGGCCCCGGCGCGTTGGCGAAGTTGTTGTTGCAGTAGATGAGGATGCGCGTGCGCTTGTCGGGCAGCAGTTGCGCGAGGCTGTCGAGTGCAATGTCGGGAAAGGGCAGATTGATCGCGCCGCGGATGTGCAACTCGTCGTACTTCGCGCGGCTGCGCGCGTCGAGGATCACGGTGTCGGGCAGGCGGGAGAGCGCGATGAACTCGTCTTCCGTCAGCCGGCGCGCCGCGCGATAGTCCGTCGCCAGCCGGACCGTCTGGACGTAGCGGGCGCTGTCGATCGCGGGATTGACAAGCGCCTCGGGCATGGCGGACGGCGCGGCGATCGCCGGAACCGCTGCGCCCATCGCGATGCCGATGATGACGGCGACGTGCGACAACAGGCGGCATGACCGCTCGTGCATGACGTTTTCCTCCAAGGCGCGGGGAACTCCCGATGCGAACCTTCAAAACGCCTAGGCCATCCGGATAGTTGACGGCACCCCCTTGACGTCGCTCCACCACCAATTATAATGACGGTACCGCATATATATACGGTCCCCGCATGCCACCTCGCGCTCCCCGCCCGTTCGCCCGCGCCATCGCCGCCGATGC
>JBDTNR010000515.1:0-2757 GCA_039933655.1 Betaproteobacteria bacterium
GCAAGGGCGTCACCGTCAACACCATCTCGCCCGGCTACATCGGCACCAAGATGGTGATGGCGATCCCGAAGGAAGTGCTGGACTCGAAGATCATTCCGCAGATTCCGATGGGACGCCTGGGCAAGCCCGAGGAAATCGCGGGCCTCGTCGCCTACCTGTCGAGCGAGGAGGCGGCGTTCGTGACCGGCGCCAACATCGCGATCAACGGCGGCCAGCATATGTTCTGATCGCGGGCCGCGAGGCAGGAGGACGCGTCGCCGCGTCCTCGTCGTCCCCGCGAAAGCGGGGACCCAGCGGCGTTTGACCACAAGACACTGGGTCCCAGCCTGCGCGGGGACGACGCATTGGCAGTAAGTGACGCTCACACGACGCGTCGCAAGGCCCGCCGTTCTTGTTTAGAATGCATCTCGATTCGACGGTCCTTGAAATGCGCGGTGCACCGCACCCGCCAGGCGGCGACCACCCGCAAGACTGGAGCGACAATGATCGACACGACGAGCCGGAAGGCGCGACACGTTCCCTGGTGCCTCGGCGCCCTCACCGCCGCGATTGTCGCCACGCAGCCGGCGTTCGCGCAGCAGCCGACATCGGCGCAGGCGAGCGCGATCCGCTCCGCATGCCGCGCCGATTACCAGGCCAATTGCGCCGGCGTGCCCACGGGCGGCCAGGCCGCACTTGCCTGTCTCAAACAGAATGCCGCGCGCACGTCGTCCGCCTGCCAGCAGGCGCTCGCCGCCGTCGGCGGCGCCACGGCGGCGCCGGCGCCGACCGCCGCGGCGGCGCGCTCGCCGGCCGCCGCACCAACCCGCGTGCAGTCCTCGCCCGCAGCCACGACGTGGCCGCATACGGTCGCCGGCGCCAACGGCACCGCGACGATCTACCAGCCGCAGGTGATGTCGTGGCCGGAGCACCGCACGCTCAACGCGCGCATCGCGATCGGCATCACGCCCAACGGCGCGAAGTCGCCGACCCTGGGCGTCATCGAGGTCGCGTTCGCGACGCAGACCGAACTCGCCGAAAGGACGGTCGTGCTGACCGAGCCGCGCCTCGTGTCGTCGCGCTTTCCGTCGGTCGATGGCGCGCAGTCCGCGCAGTTCGAGGACCGCATCCGCGCGGCGCTCGCCGACCTGGGTGTCAAGCGCGTGCCGCTCGCCGCCGTCACGGCAAGCCTCGCGCAGTCCGCGCAACCGCCCGAAGTCGCGCTCGACAACACGCCGCCGCGGATCTTCGTCAGCGCGCGCCCCGCCAGCCTCGTCGTGTTCGACGGCGAACCGGTGCTGGCGCCGATCGCGAACACGCCGCTGTCGTTCGCGGTGAACACCAACTGGGACGTGTTCTCCGATGCGAACACGAAGACGTTCTACCTGCTGAACAATGGCGGCTGGCTCGCCGCGCCCGACGCCAAGGGGCCGTGGATGCCCGCCGGCACGCTGCCGCCGTCCTTCGCCGCGCTGCCCGACGACCGCAATTTCGCGGACGTGAAAAAGCAGATCCCGGGGCGCCCGCTCGGCGCGCGCGATGCGCCGACCGTGTTCGTGTCGACCACGCCCGCGGCAATCATCGTCACCAGCGGCTCGCCGCAATATGTCGCGATACCTGGCACGTCGCTGCAGTACGTCGCCAATACCGACGCGGCGCTGTTCCGCGACGCGGGCGGCCGGTTCTACTACCTCGTGTCCGGCCGCTGGTTCTACGCCGGGTCCCTGGACGGCCCGTGGACGTTCGCCACCGCGAACCTGCCGGCGGACTTCGCACGCATTCCCGCCAGCGGTCCGCGCGGCTTCGTGCTGGCATCGGTGCCGGGCACGTCGCAGGCGCAGGAGGCCTTGCTCGAGGCGCAGATTCCGCAGCAGGCCACGCTGGCGCGGTCGGCGGCCAAGCTGGACGTCGTCTACGCCGGCACGCCGAAATTCATGCCGATCCCGGGCACGCCGATGCAATACGCGGTGAACACGTCGTTCAACGTGATCCAGACTGGCGAGGGCTTGTACTCGTGCTACCAGGGCGCGTGGTTTGCCGCGCCCACGCCGGCCGGCCCGTGGACGCTGGCGGCGACGGTGCCCGCGGTGATCTACACGATCCCGCCGGCGAGTCCCCTGTATCCGTGCACGTACGTGCGCGTCTACGCGGCCACACCGGAGGCTGTGACCTACGGCTACACGGCGGGCTACACGATGAGCTACGTCAGCGCCGGCGTCGTCGTCTACGGCACCGGCTATTACTATCCGCCGTACATCTACCCGGCGCCGATCCCCATCTATTACCCGTATCCGTATTCGTACACGGGCGCCACGTACTACAACGCGGCCACCGGTGCCTGGGCGCAGGGCGGCGCGATCTACGGTCCGTACGGCGGCGCGGCCAAGGCCGGCTACGCGTACAACCCGCAGACCGGTGCCTACGCGCAGGGCGGCGCGATCTACGGCCCCAACGGTGGCGCCGGTGCGTTCTCGGCCTACAACCCGAGCACCGGCAGCTACGCGCACGGCAGCGCCGTCTACGGTCCCAACGGCGCGGCGGGCAACGCGAGCTGGTACAACGCGAACACGGGCCGCTCGGGCAGCACGCAGCAGAACAGCAACGCGTACGGCCGCTGGGGTTCGAGCACGATCTCCGGGCCGAACCAGACCGTGCACACGCAAAGCCAGAGCAACGCGCAGGGCGCGGCGGGATCGTTCTCGTCGTCGAGCGGCGCCAAGGGCGCGGGCGTTTCCGGCGCGGGCGGCAACAGCGCGGGCGCGGTGAAGACTTCCGGCG
>JBDTNR010000516.1:0-2757 GCA_039933655.1 Betaproteobacteria bacterium
GGGAAGCGGTCCACGTCGTCCGCGTGCTGGCGCAGGCGCTGGTGGCACCGGGCTAGGGCAACACGCACATCGCGACGTCGTCCGGCCCGCGGCCTTCCGCCATCGAGCCGCCGGCGATCATGTGCGCCCGGAGTGCACGGTCCGTCGTGTAGCGATGGTTGGAATCGATCCGCCGGTTCCACAGGCGGTAGACGGGCACTGTCGGCGGCGGGCATGCCCCGGCCGCATCCGGCACGACCGCATGGAACACCGCGTCGGATTCGAGCACGAAGGCGGGGAAGCGCTGCCCGACGTCCGCACACTCCGCAGGCGACGCCGAATAGAAGTGCGAGTCGCCAAATGCCGGCGGCAGATAATACCTGCAGACCGGCCGCGTATCGGCGGTTGCTGCGGTGCCTGTCGCCCCGAGCAGCGCGACGCAGGGCGGGGCGGCGGTACCCGCGGCGGTGGCAGGTGCGACCGCCGCGAGCAACAGCGCGGGCTGCTGCCAGCGGCCGGCGGCGCCCGCGCCCGCCGCCCGCAAGCTCCGGGGCGCGCCGCAGTGTCCCGTCTTGGGACGTCGCCGTGGGTTGCCATCGTTCACGATCGGGGCGCGTTGCCACATGTGGGAGCGGTCCGAGTCTGTTTTCACAGAGCGGTGGCGATTCACGATAAGGCACATATAATATACATTACACAAGTGTCGCCGGTTGCGCTGCTCGACTACGACCCTGGCGTCCGCTTCAACCAGCTCGACCTGTCGGGCCTGCCCTCGAAGGTCGCAGCACGCACGACGAGTACGTGAAGCGCGTCACGGCATCGGCCAATGCGATGGTGGCGCAACGCTACCTGCTGCGCGCCGACGCCGACCAGATGATCGCGCAAGCGGACGCGAGCAGCGTCCTGAAGGCACGGCCGGTGGTGCCGACGGCGACCGTCGTCGAGTACTACGGGGCGGCCAAGGGCCACTACTACTACACGTCCGACAACGCGGAGATTGCGGCGCTGGACGCAGGTGGAGGCCAGTCCTGGGCACGGACCGGCCAGACATTACGCGCGTTCGTCTCCGGCCAGTCCGGTGGTCAGGGCGCCGCGGTGTGCCGCTCCTACTGCAGCCCGGGCGCGGGTCTCGATGTTCACCCGTTCACCGTCAACGCCGCCGAATGCACGTCCTGCGGCGCGGCGCCGCTCAACGAGAAATGGACCCGTGAACTCGCGAGCGCGTTCGAAGTGGCATTGCCATACTCGGTCACGGGCGCCTGCCCCAAAAATACGGTGCCCGTCTATCGCATCGACCACAACCGCACCGACACCAATGCACGTTACACGCGGGACTCGCCACGCGGAACGCGATGATCGCCCAGGGCGGCGTGGCCGGCGGCTTCGGGCCGAACGGCATCGGCATGTGCTCGCCTACGACCTGACGCGCAGACCGGCCGCAGGATTTGCGGCCGCCGCGTGCGCGGCATGGGCGAGGTGGCGGCGGGGCTTCCGGTCCCGCCGCCATTTTCGTTTCTTCTTTCCTGCCGTCCGCGCCCGTTGCACCGCGCGCCCAGCACGGCGGCGCAGCGGGCTATCATGCGGACTCGGCGCGTGGATTCGCGAATCCGCAGGTGACGCGGGACCCGCAGCGTTCCTCCGCGTCGACCGGCGGGCGGGCATGCGGCCGACAGCGCGACTCCGAACGAGTCGCGTTTGCGCGGCGAGCGCCGGGCATCACGGCGGACCAGGGTGGCTTGCGGCCGCCCGCTTTCATGGAGCAGGAATGTTCAAGAGGATTCTGGTGCCGACCGACGGGTCGACGCTCTCGACCCGGGCGGTGACGGCGGCGATCAAACTGGCGGCCATTACCGATGGGAGCATCGTCGCGTTCCACGCCTATCCGCCGTTTTACGCCGGCGCCTACGGCACGTTCGAGATGGCGAAGGAGGTGCTCGCCGATGCGTACGAGCAGGGGGCCAAAGCGCATGCCGAGGGACTGTTCGTCGCGGTGCGCGAGATGGCGCTGGCGGCGGGAATCGCCGTCGATACGGTGACCACGGAAACCAACGATGTCTGGCGCGCGATCATCGCCGCATCGCGCCGGAAGAAGTGCGACGCGATCTGCATGGCCTCGCACGGCCGCCACGGCCTGACCGGCGTGCTGCTCGGCAGCGAAACGCAGAAGGTCCTGACGCATACGACGCTGCCCGTGCTCGTGCTGCGCTGAAGCGGCGCTGACCGCCGATGCCCGGACTCATACTCTCCGTCCTCGACCAGTCCACGGCCGCGCAAGGACGCGGGCAGGACGAGGCCATCCGCGAAACGCTGGCGTTTGCCCGGCACTGCGACGCGCTCGGCTACCACCGCTACTGGGTGTCCGAGCATCACAACAGCGACAGTATCGTCGGCACCGCGCCGGAAGTGCTGATGGCGGCGATCGCCGCTACCACGTCGCGCATTCGCGTCGGCAGCGCCGGTGTCATGCTGCCGCACTATTCGGCGCTGAAAGTTGCCGAGCAGTTTCGCGTGCTCGAAGCCATTGCGCCCGGGCGAATCGACCTGGGCGTCGGGCGCGCTCCGGGATCCGATCGCCTGACCGCGTTCGCGCTCAACCCGCACGCGAATGCCGCCGACGAATTTCCGCAACAGGTGCGCGACCTTTCCGCGTGGCTTGCCGGCACGCCGCTCGCCGATGGGCATCCCTTTCGCGCGATCAAAGCGCATCCGACCGGTCCGACACAGCCGGAGATGTGGATTCTCGGCAGCTCCGACTACGGCGCGCAACTCGCCGCGCAT
>JBDTNR010000517.1:0-2754 GCA_039933655.1 Betaproteobacteria bacterium
GCGCCCCTTTTTTTCAGTCGAAGACGGCGATCGACTCGACATGCGCGGTATGCGGAAACATGTTGACGACGCCGGCGGCGGCCAGCCGATAGCCGCGTTCGAGGACGAGCACGGATGCATCGCGGGCGAGGGTGCCCGGCGCGCACGACACGTAGACGATGCGCTTCAACCCCTCCGCATCGGCGCGGTGCGGCAGCGCCTTGACGAGTTCGATGGCGCCTTCGCGCGGCGGGTCGATCAGCGCGCGGTCGAAGCGGCCGAAGGCGGCCAGGCTCTCCGGTGTCACCGCGAACAGGTTGGCGACGGCAAAGCGCGCGCGCTCGCCTAAGCCGTTGCGGACGGCGTTTTCCTCGGCGCGACGGACGAGCGGCGCGCTGCCTTCGACGCCCAGCGCGTCGGCACCCTGCCGGGCGATCGGCAGCGTGAAATTGCCCAGGCCACAGAAGTAGTCGGCGACCCGCTCGCCGGGGAGCGCTCCAAGCAGCGCCATCGCGCGGCGCACCAGCACGCGATTGATGGCGTAGTTGACCTGCGTGAACTCGGCGGGACCGAACGGCATCGTCACCGCGAATTCCGGCAGCGTGTAGGCGAGCGACGAATGCGGCGGGTGGAAGGGCACGATGGTGGCCGGACCGCCGGTCTGCGTCCAGAATTCGACACCGTGCGTGTCGGCAAAGGCGATCAGCAGCGCCTCGTCCTCCGGCGACAGCGGCGCCAGGATGCGCAACACCAGCGCGTACGCGAGCCCGTCGGCCCGCTCGCCGGCGGCGAACTCGATCTGCGGCAGCCGATCGCGGATCGTCAGCGCGCCGACCAGCGTACGCAGTCCGGGCAGCAGCGCCGACAGCTTGCGCGGCACGACGTGGCATTCGGTCATGTCGGCCACGAAGCTCGACTTGCGCTCATGGAAGCCAATCAGCACACCGCCTTTCTTGACGACGTGGCGCACCGACAGCCGCGCGCGGTAGCGATACCCCCACGCCGGTCCTTCGATCGGCGGCAGCATCACGTCCGGCCGCACGCGACCGATGCGTGCCAGCGCGTCCTCCAGCGCACGCTGCTTGGCGGCCAGCTGCAGCGCCGGCGCGGCATGCTGCAGCGTGCAGCCGCCGCAGACGCCGAAATGGGGGCAGCGCGGCGTCACGCGCGACGAACTCGGCCGCAGGATCGTCGTGGCGCGGGCGACGGTGAAACTCGGGCGCTCCTTCAGCACGGCGTATTCGACGATTTCGCCTGGCAGCGCGCCTTCGACGAACATCGCCTTCCCGTCGACGTGCGCGACGCCACGTCCTTCCTGGTCGAGGGATTCGATGGCAACGAAGTTGTCGGCGAGCGGGGTGTCGGGCATGGCGGCGTGCAAAAGCGCGCCGACTTTGCGGACGCGAGGGCAAATTGTACGCAGGGGCGCGGACGGGACCGGGCCGTCCGGTAAAATTTGCCCGATGAAGCTGCTCGCGTTCGACTCTTCCACGCTCTGGCTGTCGGTTGCCTGCGGCAGCGGGCAACAGTGGGCGACCCGCGCGGAGCCGGCGGGTCAGGCACATTCGGAACGGCTGCTGCCGCTGATCGACGAGGTGCTGACGGATGCCGGTTGGCGTCTGGCCGACCTCGATGCCATCGCGTTCGGTGCGGGACCGGGATCGTTCACCGGCGTACGCATCGCCTGCGGCGTCGCGCAGGGCCTGGCGCTGGGCGCGAACCTGCCGTTGGTCCCGGTGCCCACCCTCGAGGCGCTGGCGCAGGCGGCATGGCGCGCCCATGGCGTGCCGCGCGTGCTGGCCTGTCTCGACGCGCGGATGCGCGAAGTCTATGTGGCGGCGTACCGGCGCGACGGCGGGGTCTGGTGTACGGCGGGGGAGCCGGCGGTGCTGCGCCCGGATGAGCTGCGTGCTCCCGACGACGGCCATGGCTGGTTCGGCGCTGGCGACGGCTTCGCGGCCTATCCGCAGCTGATCGCGACGCGTGGCCTCGACGGCTGTGACGCCGGCGCCGTTCCCGACGCGCGCTGCGTGGCGGAGATCGCGTTGCCGCGACTCGTTGCCGGGCAGGCGGTCGACGCCGCGCATGCGCTGCCGCTGTACGTCCGCCATCGCGTGGCGCTCACCACCGCGGAGCGCGCCGCTGGCGCGAGACTGTAATGGCGTCGCTGCCCAAGTCCGCCCCCCACGCGACCGTCACCTGGCGGCCGCTGCGCGACCGCGACGTTGAATACGTGGCGCTGCTCGAGGCGCAGATCCACGCCGCCCCATGGACGGCGCGTAATTTTCACGATGCGCTCACGGCGGGCTACGGCGCGCAGGTGGCCGAACGCGAGGGCCGCATCGTCGCCTTCGGGGTGCTGATGCTGGGGCCGGGCGAGGCGCAGTTGCTGAACCTGTCGGTGGTGCCGGACGCGCGCCGCGAAGGCCTGGGCGGCGAACTGCTGCGACGATTTCTGGCGGACGCGGTCCGGCTGGGTGCGGAACTGGTGTTCCTCGAAGTCCGCGTCAGCAACGACGCGGCGATTGCGCTGTACGAGCGCGAGGGCTTCGAGCGCATCGCGCGGCGAATCGGCTACTATCCGCCGGGACCCGATGGCAAGCGCGAGGACGCGCTCGTCATGCGCCGCGATGTCGGCGGGCACTGGATCCGCGGCGTCTGACCCTCAAGCCCTTCGGCGAAATACCGGATCGGGAGTGGGTGCGCGCGAAAGCGACAACAGAACGATCAGCGCGAGCGCGGCAATCGCCGCCGCAATCGCAAATGCAATCCCGT
>JBDTNR010000518.1:0-2746 GCA_039933655.1 Betaproteobacteria bacterium
CCGGCGCGTCCGTGTCGTGTCGTCGGCGACGGCGGCGCTGGAGATCGCGCTGCAGGTCGCCGGCATCGGCCCCGGCGACGAGGTGATCACGCCGTCCATGACGTTCTTCGCCGCCCCCAACATGATCGTCAAGGTCGGCGCGACGCCCGTGTTTGTCGACGTCGAGCCCGGCACCCGCAACCTGGACCTCGTGGCCACGGCGGCGCGGATCGGCCCGCGCACCAGGGCGATCATGCCGACGCACTTCGGCGGCCTGCCGTGCGACATGGATGCGTTGTACGCGCTCGCCGCGGAGCACAAGCTGCGCGTGATCGAGGATGCCGCGCTCGCCATCGGATCAACGTGGAAGGGCAAGCCGATCGGCAGCTTCGGCGACATCTGCATCTTCAGCTTCCATCCGAACAAGAACATCACCAGCATCGAGGGCGGCGCGCTGGTCGTCAACGACGACCGCGAGGCGGCGCAGGTCGACGTGCTGCGCTTCCACGGCATCACGCGACTGCCGGACGGCACCCGCGACGTCGTCGTGGCCAGCGGCAAGTTCAACCTGCCCGACGTCAACGCCGCGGTGGGATTGCGCCAACTGGCCCGGCTCGGCGCATTCAACGCCCGGCGCCGCGCGCTGGTCGCGCGGTACTTCGCCCGCTTTCGCACCGATCCGCCGTGCGAGCTGCCGCATCCCGGCTACGCCGGCGAGCCCGACGGCCACAGCTGGAACATGTTCGCGCCGCTGCTGCCGCTGTCCGAGCTCGCGATCACGCGGCAGGCCTTCCGCGAGGCCCTCGACCAGCGCGGCATCGGCACCGGCGTCTCCTACGAGGCCGCCCATCTCACCTCCGCGTTCCGGCGCTTCGGCTATCATCGCGGCGATCTGCCGCACACCGAGCGAATTGCCGACACGACCGTGACACTGCCGCTGTTTCCGACGATGACCGACGCCGACGTCGACCGCGTTTGCGCCGCCTGCGCCGACGTGCTCGCCGCGCATCGCCGCTAAGCCCGCGTTCCCAGCCGATGTCCGCGCCGCTGCTCTCCGTCGTCATTCCGGTCTACAACGAGGAGGCGGGACTGCCGGCGCTCTTCGCGCGGTTGTATCCGGCACTGGACGCGCTGGTGATCCCCTACGAGGTCATTTTCGTCAATGACGGCAGCCGCGATCGTTCGGCCGCCATGCTGAAGGACCAGTTCGCCGCGCGGCCCGACGTCACGCGCGTCGTGCTGTTCAACGCCAACTACGGCCAGCACACGGCGATCATCGCGGGTTTCGAGCGCGTGCGCGGCGAGCGCGTCGTCACGCTCGACGCCGATCTGCAGAACCCACCGGAGGAGATCGGGCGGCTGCTGGCGGAGATGGACGGCGGCCACGACTACGTCGGCGGCGTCCGCCGCACGCGGGAAGACGCCTGGTGGCGACGCATCGCTTCGCGCGCGATGAACCGGCTGCGCGAGAAGATCACGCGCATCAGGATGACCGACCAGGGCTGCATGCTGCGCGCGTACAGCCGCGACATCGTCGATGCGGTGGCGGCCAGCCGCGAGGTCAGCACGTACATTCCGGCACTCGCGTTCACGTTCGCGCACAGCCCGTCGGAGGTCGAGGTCGCGCACGAGGAGCGCGCGGCGGGCGAATCCAAGTATTCGCTCTACAAGCTCATCCGGCTCAATTTCGACCTGGTCACCGGCTTCTCGCTGGTGCCGCTGCAACTCTTTTCGCTGTTCGGCATGTTTGTCGCTGCCATGAGCCTGCTGCTCTATGCGATCGTCGTCGTGCAGCGGGTAATCGTCGGCGACTACATCGGAGGCCTGACCGCGTTGTGGGACCGCGACATCCTGCAGTTCTTCCTGACCGGCGTCGTGCTGTTTGGACTCGGTCTCGTCGGCGAATACGTCGGCCGCATCTACCAGCAGGTGCGTGATCGCCCCCGCTACGTGATCCGGGCGGTGCTGGAGCGGCCCGCCGACGGCGACCATGGCGAAAACGCGCAGATGCTCATTCACGAAGGAGTCGGAGCGCACGGCGCAAGACCGGGAGAACTCCGGGGATGAGCACGGTGTGGCCTGCCTCGGCGACCCACCTGTCTCCGGATTGCGATCGCCGATGACCACCGCCGTCGTATTCGCGTATCACAATGTCGGCGCCCGCTGCCTGCGTGTGCTGCTGGCGCACGGTGTCCGCGTGCCGCTGGTCGTCACGCACGTCGACAATCCGGCGGAACTCATCTGGTTCGAGCGCGTGGCCGATGTCGCGGCCGACTATGGCATCGAGGCGATCGCGCCGGCCGACGTGAACGACGACGCCGTCGTCGCGCGCATCGCGCGCCTGGCGCCAGATTTCCTCTTCAGTTTCTATTTTCGCCAGATGCTCGCGGTGCCGCTGCTCGCGGTGCCGGCGCTCGGCGCGCTCAACATGCACGGCTCGCTGCTGCCCAGGTATCGGGGTCGCGTGCCGGTGAACTGGGCGGTGCTGAACGGCGAGCGCGAAACCGGCGCGACGCTGCACTACATGGCCACGAAGCCCGATGCCGGCGACATGGTCGCGCAAACCGCCGTGCCGATCCTGCCCGACGACACGGCGCGCGACGTCTTCGACAAGGTGACGGTCGCGGCGGAGATGACGCTTTACCGCGCGCTTCCCGGCCTCGTCGCCGGCACCGCGCCACGGGTGCCGCTCGATCTGGCGGCGGGCTCGTACTGCGGCGGGCGCAAGGCGGAGGATGGCCGCATCGACTGGTCGCAGAGTGCCGAG
>JBDTNR010000519.1:0-2742 GCA_039933655.1 Betaproteobacteria bacterium
CACGAATCTTCACTGCTAGCCGTCGCGACGCTCGACGGCGGCGGCCGCGAGCGGCGGATGGTCGACGGCGACGCGACGAATCGCGAGCACCGCATCGGCCGGCAGCAGCCGCTCGACGTTGCGCTCCCAGCTCCGGGTGTGCTCGGGCAGCTCGAGCGACCCGTCGGCGCTTTCACGAATGAGCCCGGTTTCCAGCAGCGTGTCGATGTAGGACGTGAACGTCGAACGCTCGTAGAAGTCCGGCGGTGCGAATTCGAACAGCAACGACAGCCGTTGCGTGAGCATCTGCATCAGCTCCTCCAGCCGTTCCCGCCGCAACGTGCCGGCGCCGACGCGGGTCAACAGTGCGATCGTCAGGTAGTTCCGGCGCAGGAGGTGCCGCAGCGAACGCGCGAGGAGCTCGAGTCCCGCGTGCTCGGGACTGTAGCGATCCGCCGCGAGCACCGTGCCATCGGCGCCGTTCCGTGCGAGGCCCATCTCGACGCACAGCGCAACGATGCGCTGCGATTCGGCGACGGCCTCCTCCGGCGTGTGGTACAGCGTCAGCTCCGCGCGCAGGAACGGCAGCGCGCCCTGGGCGAACTCGGCGATCCGCTGCGCTGTCGCGTCACGGGTGCCGACGAGCACGCACGCGACGAGCGCCGGCAGCGCGTAGGCATGCAGGACGTTGTTGCGGAAATAGTTGAGCGCGGCGACCTGCGCGTCCGGCACCATGATGACGTCGCCGAGAGGATGCGCGACGCGCGTGGCGAAGCCGAGCCGCGTCGCGTGCGCGATGACCGCCGCCGGCTCGCGCTGCACGAGGACGGCCGCCGGCGAATACGGCACGCGCCCGGCAATCGTCGTCAGCCACGCGATCTGCTGCGCCAGCGCCCGCTCGTCCAGCGCGTGGCGCGGACTGGGCACGATGGCCATCGCGAACAGGTCGACCGGATTGATGACGACCGCCGCATTGATCCGCTGCGCCATCTCGCGCGCGAGCGGTGTCGTGAGCCGCCGCGCGGTATCGCGCTGCTCGTCGCCGACCAGCGCATGCCAGCCGGGCGCTTCGCGGTCGAGGAAATGGTCCATCGACAGCGGCAGTCCGAAGTTGACGTGGACGCTGCCGTACTCGTGCCGGAGGTCGCGCACGACGGACGCGAGCGCGCCCAGGGACTCGCGCCGCTTCGGCGCGCCTTCCAGCTCGGCGACCAGCGTGCGGCCCTCGAGCAGCTTCTCATAGCTGAAATGCACGGGGACGAGCAGCAGCGTTCGCGGATGCTCGCGCATGAAGCTCTCGACCGTCATGCCGAGCAGCCCGCCTCTCGGCACCAGCGTCCGCCCACTACGGCTGCGGCCGCCCTCGATGAAGTACGCGATCGGGAATCCCTTCGCCAGCATCGCGTGCAGGTACTCGCGGAACACCGCCGCGTACAGCGGCTCGCCCTTGAACGTGCGGCGCAGAAAGAAGGCGCCGCCTCGTCGCAGGAATGGACCGATGAGCGGCAGGTTAAGGTTGGCACCGGACGCGATGTGCGGCGGCGCGAGTCCCTGCGCGTGGACCTGGTAGGAAAGCATCAGGTAGTCGATGTGGCTGCGGTGGTTGGGCAGGTAGACGAGCCCCTTTCCCGGCGCCACGCGGACGAGTTCGTCGGCATGGTGGACGTCGACGGCGTCATACAGGCGCGGCCACAGCCGTTTCAGCAGCAGCTCGCCGGCGCGCACGGCCGGGTAGCTGAAGTCCGACGCGATTTCCCACGCGAACTTGCGCGCGCGTTGTTCGGCGGCGTCCGCCGTCACGCCGAGCCGAGCGGCCTCATTCGCGATTTCCTGCCGCAGCGGGTCCGACGTCACGATCGTCTCGATCAGGTTGCGCCGATGCGAGAGGTCAGGGCCGATCGCCGACTCCCGCATCCGGCGGAAGTGAAAGCGCAGGAACCGGTTCGCCTTGCGCACCGCCGTCGTCGCGTCCGGCTCGTGGTCGATCAGCCGCCGCAACGAGATGGGCGCGCCGAAACTGACGCGCGTCTGGCGGCCATGCAGAGCGATGATCAGCAGATGGCGCAGCGGCCCCACGCTCGCCCAGGCATCGGCCAGCACGGCCTTGACGAGCGAATCCTGCGACCCCGGCGAGCGGCCCCAGAGGATCGTCACCGGCATCAGTTGCACGTCGACGCCAGGATCTCGCAGCACGGCGGCCGTCATCCGTGCGAGCGTGGCCGACGGCTCTGCCGTCCGCGTGCTCAACGGATTGCGATTGAGGATGACGGAGAACACCGCGCGCGCGCCGAGCGGAACGGCGGACGCCATCGGCGCGAGCGCCGACGGCAGGCCGAAGCGCCGCGCCTCGGTTTCCAGCACCAGGAGGCTCGACAGGTGCCGGTCCTGCAGAACGTAGCACAGCGGCTTCCCCGCATCGACGCGCAGTTCGGCGGCCGAGTCCGGCGCGACCTGCGTCCGCACGATCAGGTATAGCAGCCGGCGCAGCAGCGCGAACAGCAGGTTGCCCGGGTTGAGCGAGCTGCGCGCGCGCGACGTGGGTCGGCGCGGCGGTGGCGGCACTGCCGGATTCGCTTGCATTCCGCCCGTCGGTGCGTCGCTCACGCCGGAAGTTACCCCGTCTTCAGGCGGGCTGCATCGAACGTCGACCGCGGCGCTTCGCCGTGGCCGGACGCTTCGCCGTGGCCGGACGCTTCGCCGTGGCCGGACGCTTCGCCGTGGCCGGGCGCTTCGCCGTGGCCGGGCGCTTCGCCGTGGCCGGGC
>JBDTNR010000520.1:0-2742 GCA_039933655.1 Betaproteobacteria bacterium
TCGTGCAATTCCTGCTCGAGCCAGCGCGCGACCTGGCCGCGCGCGAGATCGCGGCGCGCCGCGTCCCAATGCCGCGCCAGCGCCATCGCCAGCTCGGCGCCGGTGGTGGCCTCGGTCTTGCCGAAACGGTAGGGCCGCACCACGGTCGCCGTACCCTCGGCATCGTCGGCCACGCCGAGCGTGGCATCGCCGGCGAGCCAGCGCGCGACCTCGTCGCCGCCCCAGCGCCGCTTGGGATCGCGCAGCAAGAGGCCGCGGCACAGCAGCCGCAATTCGTCGTCGTAGACGCCGCGCACGTCGATCGGGCGCGTGGCGAGATGATGATTCATCACCTGCTCGGTCAGGCCGTCGAACGGATGGCGGCCGCACGCCGCTTCGAGGACGATCATGCCGAGCGACCACCAGTCGGACTTGCTGTCGAGCACGCCGGTCAGTGCTTCCGGCGCGGCGTACTTGGTCGTGCGCGCAGCGGATGTGAAATGCTGTGTCGCCGCGGCGAGCGACGCGATGCCGAAGTCGGTCAGCGCGAGCTCGAGCGGCGACGCCTGCCGGATCAGCACGTTCTCGGGCTTCAGGTCGCGATGGAGGATACGGTGCGCGTGGATGCCGTTCAGCGCATCGGCGATCTCTTCCACCACGCGCTTCAAGTCGACCTTGGGCAGTGGGCCCGCGCGCAGGAGCGCCTCCAGCGTGCCGCCCGGAATGTACTCGAGCACTTCATACGCCGCGCCGTCGGACGTGCCGTGCGCGAGCACGCGCACCACCGTGTCGCCGACGGATTGCGCGAGAATCTCCAGCAGCCGGAAGTCGGGGGCGATGCCCCGGCGATAGAGCTTGGCCACGCGCCGCTCGCCCGTGCGCACGTCGACGACCAGCAGGATGTCGGCCTCGCTGCCCGTCGCCGGAAACACGTCGATCACGCGGTAGTCGTCGCGCAATGCCGACGGCAGCGGACGCGCGCCGGCCACCGCGGGCGACAGCGCCGTGAGCGGCCGGTTGCAGTAGACGCAGCGCGGACTGCCGGCCGGATTCTGCTGCGCGCAGTCGGCGTACGGGCAGGTGATCGCCGGCGCCGGCGCGGTCGGCGCGGGTCCCGCGCCGGCCGCCGCGGCGGCGCCCACGTCTGCCTCCTCCGCCGCCGGCGCTTCATTCGCGGCGGCCCCTTGGGTCGCGTCCGGCGCGGACGGCGGCGCGGCGGCGCTGTGCTTCAGCGAGAAATCGATTCCGGCGAGCGACGCGCCGCAGCCGCAGCGCGCGCGCTCCGGCGGGTTTTCCTGTTCGCAGACCGGACAGACCCGGACGTACTCGTTGGCCACGAGCCCGACTCTACCTGCGCCACGAGACTTTCGTAAGGGCAAGGCCACGGCTCGCGCACAGCGCTTCGACCGCATGCATGTCGCCGCGCCCCGGTATGCCGATCATCCACACGCGGCCGCCCTCGACCGTCGCCTGCATCCGCTTGCCATGGGGATCGGCCGCCGAGTCGACATGCGCGGCGTAGCGCGCGCGGCCGCGCTCGGTCAGCGGGACGAGCGGCTGGTTGCGCGAGCCGCGCCAGACGTTCCCTTGCGGCAGGTCGTTGACGTACGGCTCCGGAATGACGGCGTCGAGCAGCGCAAGCGGCTTCGGATGCTGGCGCTGCAGCGTCTTCAGCGGAAGTCCGCTGTAGCAGAGGATGTCGAAGTCGAGATGGCACTCGCGCCGCCACGCGACGAGCGCTTCGAGCAGCGCGGCGAGGCCCGCCGGCTGCTCGAAGGGCTCGCCGCCGCTGATCGTGACGCCGTCGAAACCGCCGGCCGCGACCTTGCGGCACCACGCGATGAGCTCCGGCACGGCGATCGCCCTGGCGGGGTCCTTCGGCCACGTGTCCTGCGAGACGCAGCCGGGACAATGGATCGAGCAGCCCTGCACCCACAGGCCGATACGCCGGCCGGGACCGAGCACCGTCACCGGCCAGTGCGCCTTGTTGAGCTCGAGCGTCGCGGGCTGCTTCATCGAGGTCTCACCGCCATTCACCCACCGTCGTCCCCGCGCAGGCGGGGACCCAGTATCGTTCGCCTAGCCAACGGAGAATCACGCCTCTGGGTCCCCGCCTGCGCGCGGACGACGTGACGAAGGCGTACTGCCGTGCCTGAACTCACTCCAGCGTCACCGTCATGATGCGGTTGTCGTCCTCCGCGAGGCCGGTGACGGCGAGCGTCTTGCGGCCCGCTAGAGGGAACCGGAACATCGCGCGCGCCAACGGATTCACGAACAGCGATTCCAGCTGGTTGCCGATGCCGCGCCCGCCGTTGCCCAGGTCATGCGTGCACAGCGCGCGCAGGCGGTCGCGCACGTCGGCCGTGATGTCCAGGTCGACCTTGTGCTCGTCGCGCACGCGGTTGACGACGTTGCGCAGCATGCCGTCGAAGATCTGCGCGGCGATCTCGGGCGTGATGAAGCCGAACACGATGATGTTGTCGCCGATGCGGTTCAGGATTTCCGGCCGCGACAGGCGGAACTTGAAATAGTCCTGGATCGCGGTGCGCACACGCGTCTCGACGACCTGGTGCGGATCGCCCGGCTGCACGCTCTGCACGCGCTGGCCGTGCTCGTCCTCGACGAAGATGCCGAGGTTCGACGTGAACACGAGGATCGCTTCCGAGAAATACGCCGTCTCGCCGCGGCCGTCGGTGAGCCGGCCGTCCTCCAGGATCTGCAGGAACTTGTCGAGGATGCGCGGATGCGCCTTCTCGATCTCGT
>JBDTNR010000521.1:0-2733 GCA_039933655.1 Betaproteobacteria bacterium
CGCCCAGCGTGCGGCGCAGCAGCTGCATGCCCTCGCCGTGCGTGTCCATGCCGCATCCGGAGCCGTGCGTCAGCGCCACGACGCCGTCGACGTTCGGATACGGGGCCAGGCGTTCGCGCGTGAACTGGTCGGCGATACCGCGCGCGACCGTGGCCGAGCAGTTCACCGTCGACAGGATGCCGATGTAGTTGCGGGTGGCGACGCGGCCCTCGTTCGGGCCTTTGCCGCGCACGATGCCCATGAACTTGGCGGGTTCGGAAACGTACTGCGTGGGCCTGGCGTCCGCGCCGAACGCATAGTCGCGGTCGAACGATCCCATCACGAGATTGTTGAGATGGACGTGCTCGCCGGGCGCGATGTCGCGGCTCGCGAAGCCGATGATCTGGTTGTAGCGGCGAACGGGCTCGCCGGTCTTGATCGCGCGGGTCGCCACCTTGTGTCCGGGCGGGACCAGGCCCGACACCGTGATCTTCTCGTCGAGGAGGTTCGTGCCGCCGACCAGCTGGCCGCGCGCGATCACGACGTCGTCGTTCGGGTGGAGGCGGATCGTGAGTGCACTGCGGGTCAGCATGATGGGCTCCTTGCGCTTTAGGTCACGGTCGCGCGCGCGACGGCGAGGCGGTCGATGGCGGCGAAATCCCAGGCAATTCCCAGCCCGGGCGCCGCGGGAGGAATGGCGTAGCCGTCGGCCATGGCCATCCGCGACGTCGTGACGTCGTCGAGTTGTGGAATGTACTCCACCCACGCGCCGTTGGGCACCGCCGCTGACAGCGACACGTGGAGTTCCATCAGGAAGTGCGGGCACACCGGCGCGTTGAACGCCTCGGCCAGATGCGCGACCTTGAGCCACGGCGTGATGCCGCCGATGCGCGCGCAGTCGACCTGCACGACCGTGCACGCGCGCCGCTCCAGGTATTCCCGGAAGTGCGACGGATGGTAGAGCGACTCGCCGACGGCAATCGGCATGCTGGCCTTGGCCGCCAGTTCGACGTGGCCCGACAGATCCTCGGCCGGCAGCGGCTCCTCGAACCAGCCGAGCATCAGGTTCGCGTACGCATGCGCGCGCCGGCACGCTTCGGCGACGGTGAATGCCTGGTTGGCGTCGATCATCAGCTCGAAGTCGTCGCCGACCGCGGCGCGCACGGCCTCGAGCCGGCGCACGTCCTCTGCGATCGAGGGCTTGCCAACTTTCACCTTGGCGCCGCGGAAGCCCTGCGCCTTAGCGGCCACCGCCTCGTCGACCAGTTGCTGCGGCGAATGATGCAGCCAGCCACCCTCTGTCGTGTAGACGGGCACCCGACGCTGCGCGCCGCCGGCGACCTTCCACAACGGGAGTCCGGCACGGCGACATTTCAGGTCCCACAGCGCGGTGTCGACCGCCGCGAGCGCGAGGCTCGTGATGGCGCCGACCGCCGTCGCGTGCGTTGCGAAAAAGAGGTCCTTCCAGATCGCCTCGACTTCCGCCGCGTCGCGGCCGATGAGTCGCGGCGCCAGGTGGTCGCGCAGCAGCGCCATCACCGACGAGCCGCCGGTACCGATCGTGTACGTGTAGCCGGTGCCGACGGCGCCGTCGGCGCAATGGATCCGCACCATCGGCGTCTCCTGCGTGACGAACGACTGGATGGCGTCGGTGCGCCTGACCCTGGGCGGCAGGTTGACCTGCAGGATCTCGACGCGTTCGATGGCGTTCATTGGGCCCCCACGCTTGCGGCTAGCGCCGCTGCGCTGCCCCCCGCGGGGGCGCAATTCACGTCTTGGGGCGGCCCGGCGCCGCTCATTGGGGGAACAGCAGCGACGGCAACCACAGTACGCCCGCCGGCCAGTAAGTCACGATCGCGAGTGTCACGAGCAATGGAATCATCCAGGGGATGATCGCGTTGACCGTCGCCTCGAACGAGAGCCGCGAGACCTTCTGCAGCACGAACAGCACCATGCCCACCGGCGGCGTCAGCAAACCTATCATCAGGTTCAGCACCATGACGAGCCCGAAGTGGACGGGATCGATGCCGAGCTTGGCGATGATCGGCATGAACACGGGCACCAGGATCGTGATCGCCGCAATCGTCTCCATGAAGCATCCGACGAACAGCAGGAACACGTTCGCGAGCAACAGGAAGACATAGGGATTGTCCGAGATCGACAAAACCCAGACGCCGATCGCGTCGGTTACGCGCGTCGTCGTCAGCACCCACGCGAAAATCGATGCCGACGCGACGATGAACAGCACGACCGCGGTCGTCTCGATCGTATCCATCGACACCTTGACGAACATTCGCCAGTTCAGCGTGCGGTACCAGGCGAACCCCAGAAAAAGCGCCCACGCGACGGCAGCGACGGCCGCCTCGGTCGGCGTGAACAGGCCGCTCGCCATGCCGCCGATCAGGATGACCGGCGTCAGCAGCGCCATGAACGCCTCGAACTTGAACACTTTGTCGGCGATGCAGACGGCCACCAGCGGCAGACCGAACCGCACCAGTCCGCCGAACGCCTCGGCATCCGCCGACCACAGAAAATAGAGGGCAGCGGCGGTGAGCGCAACGGCGAAAAGTTCGAAGAACGCGCGACCCATCCGCGGCCACGAGAACGCGATGTCGCTGCCGTACTTCCGCACGTGCGCGTAGTACGCGACCATCAGCATCATGAACAGCGCCATCATCGCGCCGGGCAGGAAGCCCGCCGCGAAGAGCTTGCCGATCGACGTGTTCGCCTGCACGCCGTAGATCACCATCGGCA
>JBDTNR010000522.1:0-2728 GCA_039933655.1 Betaproteobacteria bacterium
GCACGCGTTCCGACAGTTTCGCGAACGCGCGGTCGACGTCGAAGCCCACGTGCTTGGCCAGGCTCTGCAGCATCTGGAAATAGAACTGGTTGCGCCGGTCCCAGCCGCGGATCGCGCCGGAGGCGAGCGACAGCTGCGGAAACGCCACCACGCGCTTGGGATCGAAGAAGCTGATCGCGCCCAGGCCGTCGCAGCGCGGGCAGGCGCCGAGCGGACTGTTGAACGAGAATAGACGCGGCTCGAGCTCGGCCAGCGAATAGTTGCAGACCGGGCAGGCGAACTTGGCCGAGAACAGGTGCTCGCGGCCGGTGTCCATTTCGACGGCGATCGCGCGGCCGTCCCCATGCCGCAGCGCCGTCTCGTACGACTCGGCCAGCCGCTGCTTGAACTCCTCGCGCACCTTCAGGCGGTCGACGACGACTTCGATCGTATGCTTGGTGGTCTTGGCGAGCTTGGGCGCCGCGTCAATCTCGTGCACCTTGCCGTCGACGCGCACGCGCGCAAAGCCCTTGGCGCGCAGCTCCACGAAGAGTTCAAGATGCTCGCCCTTGCGGTTCACGATCACCGGCGACAGGATCATGAGCTTCGTGTCCTCGGGGAAGGCGAGCGTCGCATCGACCATCTGCGAGATCGTCATCGCGGCGAGCTTCTGGTCCGGATGGTCCGGGCAATAGGGATCGCCGACGCGCGCGAACAGGAGCCGCAGGTAGTCGTGGATCTCGGTGACCGTGCCGACCGTCGAGCGCGGGTTATGCGACGTCGCCTTCTGTTCGATTGAAATGGCCGGGGACAGGCCCTCGATCAGGTCGACGTCCGGCTTTTCCATCAGTTGCAGGAACTGCCGCGCGTAGGCGGACAACGACTCGACGTAGCGGCGCTGCCCTTCGGCGTACAGCGTGTCGAACGCGAGCGAACTCTTGCCCGATCCCGACAGGCCTGTGATCACGATCAGCTTGTGCCGCGGCAGGTCGAGATTCAGGTTCTTGAGGTTGTGCGTGCGTGCGCCGCGGATGCGGATTGAATCCATGCAGGGGTATCGTGCTTTCGTCGGTTCGCGTGATCGATGTTGCGCCGGGTCAAACCCGTCGTTCGGCTTAAGCAGGCGGGCCTAGGGACGGCGGGCGAACCTGATAGTATATTGCGTTTCCGTAGTCCGTTCCCGGCAGCAAATTTCTTCCATGTCGATTCCCTCCGCGGCGCACCCCGCGAGCCTGCGGATGACGCCCGCCGAACGGCGCGCGACCGCCAGCCTCGCCAGCATCTACGGGCTGCGGCTGCTGGGCATGTTCGTCATCCTGCCAGTGTTCGCGCTCTACGCGCAGGCGCTGCCCGGCGGCGCCAGCCACACGCTGATCGGCCTGGCGCTCGGCGCCTACGGCCTCACGCAGGCGATACTGCAGATTCCTTTCGGCTGGGCTTCCGATAGATGGGGGCGCAAGCCCGTGATTTACATGGGGCTCGCCATATTGACCGCCGGCAGCTTCGTCGCCGCCTGGGCGCCCACGATCGGCTGGGTGATCGTCGGGCGGTGCCTGCAGGGTGCCGGCGCCATTTCGGCCGCCGTCATTGCGCTCACGGCGGACCTGACGCGCGACGAGGTGCGCACGCGCGCCATGGCGGTCATCGGCATCACGATCGCCGCCACCTTCGCCGCGTCGCTGATCGCGGGACCGGTGCTCAAGGCGCTGATCGGCGTACCCGGCATTTTCGCGCTGACCGGCGTGCTCGCGATGGTCGCCATCGCCGTCGTGCATTTCGCCGTGCCCGATCCCGATCACATGGCCAAGCGCGATACCGCGCCCGGCCAGCTCGCGCGCGTCATCGTCGACAGCCAGCTTTTGCGCCTCAACTTCGGCACGTTCGTGCTGCACGCCGTGCTGATGGCGCTGTTCACGCAAGTCCCGTTCGCGTTGCGCGACAACGGACTCGCCGCCGAGCGGCACTGGATCGTCTACCTGCCGGTGCTCGCAATCTCGATCCTGCTGATGCTGCTGTTCGTGCGGCAGGTGGACCGGCCCGGGCGCGGCAAGCCGCTGTTCAACGCGGCGGTGGTCGTGCTGCTCGGCGCGCAGGTGGCGCTCGCGCTGTCGCTGCATTCGCTCGTCGCACTGTGCATCGCGTTGACGCTCTTCTTCGCCGCGCTCAACCTGCTCGAGGCCATGCTCCCGTCGCTCGTGTCCAAATGCGCGCCCGGCGATGCCCGCGGTGCGGCCATCGGCGTCAATTCGAGTGCGCAGTTCCTGGGCGCGTTCGTCGGCGCGGCCGGCGGCGGCTGGCTTGCCGACCACACCGGCGACACGTCGGTGTTCCTCTTTTGCGTGGCGCTGTCCGGCCTGTGGCTGCTGGCAAGCGCCACCATGGCCGCGCCGCCCGCGCGTTTTGGTGCCAACTACTCTATGGGAGAAACGTGAGATGGCCTCCGTCAACAAGGTAATCCTGCTCGGCAATCTCGGTCGCGATCCGGAAACCCGCTACACGACCGGCGGCGACGCCGTCACCAACCTGAACATCGCCACCAGCGAAACGTGGAAGGACAAGGCCGGCGAGAAGCAGGAAAAGACCGAATGGCACCGCGTCGTGCTGTTCGGCCGGCAGGCGGAAATCGCCGGCGAGTATTTGAAGAAGGGTCGTTCGGTCTACATCGAGGGCCGGCTGCAGACGCGCAAGTGGACCGACAAGGACGGCGTCGAGAAGTACACGACCGAGATCGTCGCCAGCGAGATGCAGA
>JBDTNR010000523.1:0-2714 GCA_039933655.1 Betaproteobacteria bacterium
CGTGTCCGCGCGCAACGACGTGAACGCGATCCACGCGACGATGCCGGCGATGCCCAGCACCGGCATCGTCCGCTGCAGTACGGCGGCCGCGCCGCCGATGGTGCCGGCGACGACCTTGGGTTCCGGCGCTTGCGGCATCGGCACGCGCGGTTGCCACGCGCGATTCCACAGGGTGATCGGGAATTGGAGCCAGGCACCCGCCTGCATCCGGCGTACCAGGACGACGAACACCGGCACGAGGCCCGCGGCGATCACCAGTCCCCGCTGCACCCATGCGCCCGGCGCGTCGATCAGGAACAGCGGAATCGAGATCAGCACGAGGTCGAACAGCGCGTGCAGCAGGATCGTCGGCAGCAGCCCATAGCGCAGGAATATCAGCGCCCACAGCATCGACGGCACCACCAGTTCCACCAGCCGCGAATACGACGGAAAGCCGGGGTAGCTCGCATGCGCGGCACCGAAGATCACCGCCTGCAGCACGAAGGCGATGGCGATGCCCAGGCGCCGGCGGCCATAGCGCGCGCCGAGCAGCGCGCCGAGCGCGAGCGGTACCGCGCGGAACACGCACTCCTCCATGAAGCCTGCCTGCAGCGAGATGGAGATCGGCGTCAGCGCGGGAATGGCTGACGCGAGGATGTTGGGATCGGTCAGCGCTTCGGACGGTTGCCACCAGCCCAGCCAGCGGTTCGTGACGAAGTAGAACGTCGCGATCAGCGCGAGCTCGACCGGCACGAAGAGATAGCCGCCGGCGGTGCGACCCGCCACTTCGCGCGTGGCGCCCGCCTCGCGTGACCACAGCGACCACAGTTGCGGATGATGCGGAAACGCGCGCCGCGACAGGCCTTCCGCGGCCATGAACACCTCGCCGAGCGCGATCCCGCCGCCGATGAATGCAAGCGCCGCGAGCCCCCACTGGCGCACCCAGAACGATCCCTCGTCCTGCGCCGTCGAGAAGCCGAACCACGCCGTGGGCGAATTGGCGAGGATTGTCCCGCCCAGCAGCGCACCGATCACCAGGCCCGCGACGAGCGGCGCCTTCCAGATCAACGCCTGCTGGCGCAGGAGCCACAGCGCGCCGAGCACGCATCCGAGCAGGCCGTAGAGTACCCCGGCGGTGATGCTGGCGATGCCGGAGATGGCCTTGTTGGCACTGCGCAGTTCCTCGAACCGTCGCTGAAAGCTCTCCGGGACGAACACCTGCGGCAACACCTGCGTCAACTCGTCGCCGGTCACGACCAGCTGCAGCCGAATGCGGGCCTCACCGATCCCTTCGCCGCGCTCAAAAACGAAACGGTGGTCGACGCGTCCGTTGGGGCGCGTTTGCTGCGACTGGTCGAGCAGCCGATAGGGTCCGAAGTCGATATCCCAGTCCTTGGCGGCTTCCGCGCGGGCAAGCGCCAGCGCGGCGTCGGCCGCGAGCGCCATGGTCGCCGGATCGCGGACATAGGTTTCCGCCACGCGGCGCGTGAAACCATCCAGCCGCCCGTCGGGCTTGAAGCGGATCAGCGCCTCCTCGATCGCGCCCGCCCTGAACACGCGGACGTCCCACCAGTACGGCGAATACTCGCGGCCCGCCACCATCCTGGCGAATGCCGGCTTGCCGCCGCCTTCGAGCTCGATGTAGCTCTGGGTGACCGCGTCCTGGTTGAACACGATCGCCGTGCGCGCGCCTTCCGGCGCCAGCTTCCGCTGCGCCGCCAGCGCCTCCGCCTTCGCGAGCGCCTCGTCGCGCGTCATCGTGATGTCGAGATTCACGAGCGGGATCGCCAGCGGGAACAGCTGCCACGCCAGCGCGAGCGACGCCAGCGCCACCAGCACGTAGGCGATCCAGAACGACGGCTTGCGGTCCCAGGCGGTCATCGCGGCAAGCCGATGATGCCGGCCGCCGCGAGGCGGGCGACGGTGGCCGCGGGCAGTCCGAGCCGCTCACACAATACGGATTCGGTATCCGCCGCGAGCAGCGGCGGCGCGCGATCCGTGACCAGCGGAGTTCCCGACATCCTGAGCGGCGGCCCCACGAGCGGCACCTGCCCCGCGAGCGGATGCGGGAGGTCGACGCGCATTCCGCGCGCAACGACCTGGGGGTCGGTGAACACCGCATCCAGCTTGTTGATCGGCCCGCTGGGCACGCCGGCCGCCTCGAGCGCGGACAGCCAGTCGCGCTGGCTGCGCGTCGTCATCACGCGCTCGACCATCGGCACCAGCGTCGCGCGCTGCCGGACACGATCCGCGTTCTTCGCGAACCGCAGGTCGGCCGCCCAGTCCGGCACGCCGGCCACCGCGCAGAATTTCGCGAACTGCGCGTCGTTGCCGACGGCGAGGATCAGGTGCCCGTCGGCGCAGGCGAATACCTGGTACGGGACGATGTTCTGGTGCGCGTTGCCGGCGCGGCCGGGCGGCGTGCCGGTGACCAGGTAGTTCATGTTCATCACCGCCATCATCGCCACCGCCGAATCGAAGAGCGCGCAGTCCACATGTTGTCCCAGTCCCGTCCGCTCGCGGGCGGCGAGCGCCGCGAGGATCGCCACGGCGGCGTACATGCCGGTCATGATGTCGGTGATCGCGACGCCTGCCTTCTGCGGCCCGCCCCCCACCACGTCGTCGCGCTCGCCGGTGACACTCATGAAACCGCTCATGCCCTGGATGATGAAGTCGTAGCCCGCGCGTTCGGCGTACGGACCGTCCTGCCCGAAGCCGGTGATCGACGCGTAGAC
>JBDTNR010000524.1:0-2707 GCA_039933655.1 Betaproteobacteria bacterium
CCGCACCCTTGCTGCCGTTGTACCAGGTGAGGCCGGGCCGCGGCCGCACGCCCGCCGTCGACGCAATCGTGATGAACACCCCGTTGTGCCGGGCGCGCATGTGCGGCACCGCGTGCTTGGCCGTCAGGTAGAGGCTCTTGACATTGACCTGGTAGATGCGGTCGAACTGCTCCTCGCTGACGTCGAGCATCGGCTGGTTCTTGTGCGTCGTGCCGGCGTTGTTGACGACGATGTCGAGGCCGCCGAACGATGCCAGCGCGAACTCGACCAAACGTCGCACATCGGCGTCGCGCGTGACGTCGCCGACGAAAAAACGCGCGTCGCCGCCGGCCAGGACGATGTCGGCAACCGTGTGTTCGCCGTTGTCGGCGTTGACGTCGTTGACGATCACCTTCGCGCCCTCGGCCGCGAAGCGCTGCGCGATGCCGCGGCCGAAGCCGGACCCGGCACCGGTGACGATGGCGACCTTGTTCTCGAGTCTCATCAGGTTTCCTCGCAGGAGTGAAAGCGTGGCGCGGGACTCGCGCTGGTCGTTCGATGGCTTCCGGCACGCTTGTGCCCTGGCGCGCAGCGGCGCGACGGCGGTCCGGCGGTCACGTTCGCATCGCCGCGGCAGACGCGCTCCGCCCGCCCGCGCAACGACGTCCACAGGGGACTGCGCGGCTGCACGATGCGGCTTTAGCCATGCCGCAGCACGACCGTTTTGAGCGTCGTGAACCCGTAGAGCGCCTCGAAGCCTTTTTCGCGTCCGTGCCCGGAATGCTTGACGCCGCCGAACGGCAGCTCCACGCCGCCGCCCGCGCCATAGTTGTTGATGAACACCTGGCCGCTCTGCACGGCGCGGGCCATCCGCAGTTGCCGTGCGCCGTCCTGCGTCCACACGCCCGCGACCAGTCCGAAGTCCGTCGCGTTGCCAAGCCGCACGGCATCCGCTTCGTCGGCGAACGGCATGGCAGACAGCACCGGGCCGAACACTTCGTCGCGGGCGAGGCGATGCTCGGGCGGTACGTCGCGCAACAACGTCGGCGCCACGTAGAAGCCGCCGGCGGGCGCGTCGGACACGACGGACCCTTGCGCGACCGTCGCGATGCCGTCGCGTTGCGCGTCCGCCAGGAAGTCACGCACGCGCTGCAGCTGCGACCCGCGAATCAGCGGACCGCAGTCGAGATCGGCGAGCGCGGGCCCGGCGCGGAGCGCAGCGAAGCGCTCGCCGAGGCGGGCCAGTACTTCCTCGTAGCGCGACTGCTCCACGAGCAGGCGGCTGCCGGCGGAACACGTCTGCCCGGCGTTCTGCACGATCGCATTCACCAGCGCGGGCAGCGCAGCGTCGAGGTCGGCGTCGGCAAAGACGATCTGCGGCGACTTCCCGCCCAGTTCCAGCGTGACCGGGCAGTGGCGCCTGGCCGCCGCGGCCGCGACCCGCGTTCCCGTTGCAGGCGACCCGGTGAACGAGATGTGGGCGATGCCCGGGTGTTCGGCGATCGCCGCCCCCGCCTCCTCGCCGAGACCGGTCACGAGATTGAGCGCACCCGGCGGGAATCCGACTTCCGCCGCGAGTTCGGCGACGCGCAGCAACGACAGGCAGGCATCCTCCGCCGGCTTCACCACGCACGCGTTGCCCGCAGCGAGCGAGCAGCCGACCGAGCGTCCGAAGATCTGCAGCGGGTAGTTCCACGGAATGATGTGGCCGGTAACGCCGTGCGGCTCGCGCCACGTCAGCACGGTGAAACCGTCGGGATAGGGGATCGTCGTGCCGTGCAGCTTGTCGCAGGCGCCGCCGTAGAACTCGAAATAGCGCGCGCAGGCGATCACGTCCGCGCGCGCCTGCTTTGAGGGCTTGCCGCAATCGCGCGCCTCGATCAGCGCGAGTTCCTCGGTGCGCGCGAGGATCGCGCGACCGAGCGCGCCGAGCAGCCGCGCGCGCTCGGCCGGCGCCAGCTTGCCCCACGGCCCGGCGAGCGCCTGCCGCGCGGCGATGACCGCCGTGTCGATGTCGTAGGCATTGCCGCGCGCTATCGCGGCAAACGGCGCGCCGTCCGAGGGATCGACCATCGGCAGTTCCGCACGACTCGACGACGGCTGCCACGCATTGGCGATGAAATTCCGCGCCGGCGTGGTGATCGCCGGCCATTGCGGATGGGGTGCGTTCATGGGTGTCTCCGCCTCGTGAATGGCGCACGGCGTGCGCATCCCGAACTCCGTGTGTCAAGCGAATCGTCGGTGCATCATTTCTTCGCGGGCAGGAACTTCCATGCGAGCGTCTGCTCGTCGACCCGCGGCGCATAGACGATGCCGTCGCGCGTCGCCCACAGGCTGATCTGGAAGTGCAGCGGGATGAGGCCGGTGTCGCCGATGGCGAGTTCCGCCGCGCGTTGCAGGTAGACCTCGCGCTTGACGTCGTCGACGATCTGCAGCGCGTCCTCCGTCAGTGCGTCCACCTTGGTGTTCGAGTAACGGCCGCGGTTGGCGGTGCCGTATCCCTTGTCCTTGTTGAAGGTCATCAGCAGCGCCTTCAGCGACGACGAAGACTCGCCGGTGCCGGTGCTCCAGCCGGCGAGCAGCACGCTGAACTTCAGGTCGGTTGCCTGCGGGAAGAACGTGGCCGACGGCATCGCGATGACCTTCGTCGACACGCCGGCGCGCGTCCACATCTGCGCGATGGCCTGCGCGATCTTGGCGTCGTTGACGTAGCGGTTGTTGGTCGCGT
>JBDTNR010000525.1:0-2704 GCA_039933655.1 Betaproteobacteria bacterium
CGCGTGTGGATGCCGGCGTGGATCAGCGCCTCGGACAGCGACTTGTACGACTCGGTCAGGTCGACGTACTTGCCGACCATCGCGATATGCACGTCGTGCTCGGGATGCTCGAGCGCGTCGACCAGCTTGTGCCACGTCGACAGGTCGGCCGGCGGCGGATTGATCTGCAGCTTCTTGCAGACGATGACGTCCAGCCCCTCGGCGTGCAGCATCCCGGGGATCTTGTAGATCGAATCGGCGTCGAGCGCCGGGATCACCGCCTCGGGCGGAACGTTGGTGAACAGCGCGATCTTCTTGCGGTCGCCGTCGGACACCGGCCGATCGGCGCGGCAGAGGACGACGTCCGGCTGGATGCCGATCTCGCGCAGTTCCTTGACCGAGTGCTGCGTCGGCTTCGTTTTCATCTCGCCGGCCGACGGGATGTACGGCACCAGTGTCAGGTGGATGTAGCAGACGTTCTCGCGGCCGAGCGTGATGCCCAGCTGCCGGATGGCTTCGAGGAACGGCAGCGATTCGATGTCGCCGACCGTGCCGCCGACTTCGACTATCGCCACCTCGGCCTCATTTTGGTCGCTACGGGCGCCGGCCAGGATCCAGCTCTTGATCTCGTCGGTGATGTGCGGGATCACCTGCACGGTGCCGCCGAGATAGTCGCCGCGGCGCTCCTTGCGGATCACCGATTCGTAGATCTGGCCGGTGGTGAAGTTGTTGCGCTTCCCCATCCGTACGTCGGTGAAGCGCTCGTAGTGGCCGAGGTCCAGGTCGGTCTCGGCGCCGTCGTCCGTCACGAACACTTCGCCGTGCTGGAACGGCGACATCGTGCCGGGATCGACGTTGATGTAGGGGTCGAGCTTGAGATTGGTGACGCGGACGCCGCGGGATGCGAGGATCGCGGCAAGCGACGCAGCGGCGATGCCCTTGCCGAGCGAGGAAACCACACCGCCGGTCACGAAGACGAACTTGGTCATGATTCTTTCGTCCCGGAAATTCCCATTCTACCCGATGGTCCTGCTTTGGGCAAAAATGGTTCCTTCCGTGGCAGTGGACGTGCGGGCGTCGATGCCACCGACCGCGACAGGAACATCGCGAGGAACATTAGTTGCCACCCGTCTTGGGGGAACGCCCGCACGGGCTTTGCTTCGTGTTCGTCGCGTCGATCGCGGTGCCCGCCTCCGGTGTGCTTCCGCGGCCCTTTAGGCAGCCCCGAGCGCCGCGGCCATCCGTTCGCGCACGGTGTCGCGACCGAGCAGCGCCAGTACCGCGTCGATCGCGGGCGTCGTGGGCGTACCGGCCACCAGCAAGCGCATCGGCATCATGATCTGCGGCGGCTTCATGCCGTGGCGGGCCGCGGCGCCCTTGAGCGCCGCGGCGAGCGTCTGCCGCGTCCATTCGAGCGTGGCGAACTCGGCTTGCAGTTCCACGAGCGCGGCACGATTGACGGCGGTCACCTGCTCGGCCACCTTCGCGGCCGACAGTTGCGGCGTCCGGTAGAAATACCACGCCGCGTCGGCCATGGCGACCAGCGTCTCCGCGCGGTCGCGCAGCAGCGTGGCGACCGCTCCGGCATCCGGACCCGCGGCCTGGTCGAGGCCCGCACGCTCGAGAAACGGCGCGAGGCACCGGCCGAGTTCCGCATCGGGCATCCGCTTCATGTGTTCCTGGTTGATCCAGTTGAGCGTGCTCGCGTTGAAGCGTGACGGCGCCGGACTGATGCCGGACAGGTCGAACCAATCGACGAGCTGTGCGCGGGAGAACACCTCGTCGTCGCCGTGCGCCCAGCCGATCCGTGCGAGGAAATTGACCATCGCGTCGGGCAGGTAACCCGCGGCCTCGTAGTCCATCACGCTGACGGCGCCATGGCGCTTCGACAGCTTCGCGCCGTCCTCGCCCAGCACCGTCGGCACGTGCGCGTACTGCGGCGGCTCAAGCCCCAGCGCACGGAAGATGTTGATCTGCCGCGGTGTGTTGTTGACGTGGTCGTCGCCCCGGATCACGTTGGTGATCCGCATGTCCCAGTCGTCGACGACGACGCAGAAATTGTACGTGGGCGTGCCGTCGCTGCGCGCGATGACGAGGTCGTCCAGTTCGCTGTTGGCGAACTCGATGCGCCCCTTGACGCCGTCGTCCCAGGAGACGGTGCCGGTATCCGGGTTGCGAAAGCGGACGACCGGCTTGACCCCTTCGGGCGGCGTCCTGCCGGTGGCATTCTCCGGCCGCCAGCGGCCGTCGTAGCGGGGTTTTTCACCGCGCGCCATCTGCTCGGCGCGCAAGGCATCCAGTTCCGTCGACGGCATGTAGTCGCGATAGGCAAGCCCGCGCGCCAGCATGTCGGCGAGCACCTCGCGATAGTGGTCCATCCGCTGCATCTGGTAGAACGGGCCCTCGTTGTAGTCGAGATCAAGCCACGCCATCGCATCCAGGATAGCCTGCACGGCGGCCGGCGTAGACCGCTCGACGTCGGTGTCCTCGATGCGCAGAATGAACGTGCCGCCATGGTGGCGCGCGTAGGCCCACGCAAAAAGCGCCGTGCGGGCGCCGCCGAGGTGCAAATAGCCGGTAGGGCTGGGGGCGAAGCGGGTTCTGACTTGGGTCACGACGGCGCGGTCCGGAGTAAACCTGAGATTTTACCCGCAAGGGTCAGATTCGCATTTCGGTTGCCGTCGAATTCGGGTCGATGCCCCGCGTCGAGGCGATGCAGGCGAAA
>JBDTNR010000526.1:0-2701 GCA_039933655.1 Betaproteobacteria bacterium
GGTCGACGCCCGCAACGAGTACTGGAATCCGATGGACCAGTACATCGGCGGCATCACGCACGCGATCCTGCACCTGCTGTATGCGCGCTTCTGGACGAAGGTGATGCGCGACATGAAGCTCGTGACCATGGACGAGCCGTTCACGCGGCTGCTGACGCAGGGCATGGTGCTCGACCACAGCTACTTCCGACGCACCGCGAAGGGCGGCCTCGACTACGTCGCGCCGAAGGACGTCGACGTCGTGCGCGACGCCGCCGGCCACATTACCGGCGCGCGCTTGAAGTCCGACGGCTCGACGCTGGAGTACGGGGGACTCGGCACGATGTCGAAGTCCAAGCTGAACGGCGTGGACCCGCAGGACATCATCGACCAGTACGGCGCCGACGCCGGGCGACTGTTCGTGATGTTCGCCGCGCATCCGGAAGCCACCCTCGAATGGTCGAACGCCGGCGTCGAGGGCGCGCATCGCTTCCTGAAACGCCTGTGGACGTTCGGACAGGCACATGCCGATGTCGTGAAGTCGGGTGCCGGCGCCTTCGATTTCCGCGATGCCGACGACGCCGTGCGCGGCGCACGGCGCGAGCTGCACGTGACGCTGAAACAGGCCAACTACGACTACGAGCGCATCCAGTACAACACCGTGGTGTCGGCCGGCATGAAGATGCTGAACACGCTGGAAGCCATCCCCGCCAATGCCCGCGGCAGCGCGGCGCTCATCCGCGAAGGCCTATCGATCGCGCTGCGCGTCCTCTACCCCGTCGTCCCGCACACCACGTGGGTGCTGTGGCGCGATTTGGGGTTCACCGCCGCGGGAGGCGACCTGATCGACGCCGCGTGGCCGGCCGTGGACGCCGCCGCGCTGCTGCAGGACGAGATCGAGCTCGTGCTGCAGGTCAACGGCAAACTGCGTGGCAAGATCGTCGTGCGCGCCAAGGCCGACAAGGATGAGATCGAACGCGCCGCGCGCGCCAGCGCCGAAGTCGCGAAGCACGCCAACGGCGCGCCAATCAGGAAGATCATCGTGGTGCCCGGACGGCTCGTCAATGTCGTGGTGTGACATCGTGTTGCGACGCGGGTCGCGCGTCGCCGCGGCGCCACGCGCGACGACCGTGCAACGCTCACGCAATGGCTTGCGCGCGGCCGCGGTCATCGCGCTGGCCACCGCGCTCGGTGCCTGCGGGTTCCATCTGCGCGGCAACGCCGATTATCCGTTCGCGACGATCTTCGTCAATGCGCCGTCGGCGCCGCCGCTGGCGATCGAGTTGAGCCGCACGATCGCCGCGGCGAGCAAGACGCGCATCCTCGATAATGCGGTGGGCGCCGACGTGATTCTCGACGTCCCCATTGTCATCGACGACAAGGACGTACTGTCGCTGTCATCGGGCGGTTCGGTCCGCGAATACCAGCTCGTCAAGCGCGTCCAATTCCGGCTGCACGACAAGGAAGGCAACGACTGGATGCCTGCCGGCGAGATTGTCATTCGCCGCTCGTACACGTTCAACGAGACGCAGGTGCTCGCGCGCGACCTGCAGGAGGCGCGGCTGTTGCGCGAGATGCAGACGGACGCCGTCCAGCAGGTCATCCGCCGGTTGCAGGCATCGCGAAAGCCCACCTAGATTCCAGGCGCGGGCGTCGCCCGCGACGGATCCGCCGTGCAACTCAGACACGAAGACTTAGACAGCCATCTCGCGCGCGAAGTGAAGGCGCTGTACGTCGTCCACGGCGACGAGCCTCTGCTCGCGCTCGAAGCGGGCGATGCGATCCGAGCCGCGGCGCGCGGGGCTGGCGTCGTCGAGCGCGAGGTGCTCGTCGTGGAGGGGGGCTTCCGGTGGGATGCGTTCGTTGGCGCCAATGCCAACGCGAGCCTCTTCGGCGAGCGGAAATTTCTCGACCTGCGCATTCCGTCGGGCAAGCCGGGCGTCGAGGGCGGCCGTGCGCTCGAAGCCTACGCCGCCAATCCCAATCCGGACAACGTCACGCTGGTCACGCTGCCGCGGCTCGATCGCGCGGCGCAGGCGTCGGCATGGTTTTCCGCGCTGGCTCATGCCGGCGTCACGGTCGCCGTCTATCCGGTCGAACGCGAAGCGCTGCCCGGCTGGATCGCATCGCGGCTGCAACGGCAGCGCCAGCGCGCGTCACGCGAGACGCTGACGTTCCTGGCCGAAAGCTGCGAAGGCAACCTGCTCGCCGCGCGGCAGGAAGTCGAGAAGCTCGCGCTGCTGCTGCCCGAAGGCGAGCTCGAGCACGAGGCGGTCGAGAACGCCGTTGCCGACGTGGCGCGCTTCGACATCTTCCAGCTTTCCGAAGCGTGGCTCGCCGGTGACGCCACGCGCGCGATGCGGATCCTCCGCGCGCTGCAGGCGGAGGGCGAACCGGCGACACTCGCGATCTGGCAACTCTCCGAAGACGTCCACGCGCTCGCCGCCGTCAGCACGATGGTGCGCGGCGGGACGCCCGTGTCCGCCGCAGTGCGCAGCGCTCGCGTCTGGGGCAAGCGGCAACCAGCGCTCGAACGCGCCGCGCAGCGCGTGGCGCCGACGTTGATCGCGCCGCTGCTTTCCGCCGCGGCCCGGCTCGATGCGCTGTCGAAGGGAATCGGCCGCGGCAATGTGTGGGACGAGCTCGCAACCACTGCGTTGGCGCTCGCGGGCAAGCCGGCGCTGCCGTTACCAGGGGTCAGATAGGGGGTCGGTTAGGGGTC
>JBDTNR010000527.1:0-2691 GCA_039933655.1 Betaproteobacteria bacterium
TAGGGGTCAGAGCTATAACTATCGGCCCGCTCCGACGATTGGCATTTCCCACGGCGTGCCTGCCGATAGTTATAGCTCTGACCCCTAACCGACCGTTACAGCTCTGACCCCTAACAGCTGCGCTTCGCAACCACCGCAAGAAAATCAGGATCTGCGTCCGCTTTTTTCCGCGGTTCCGCGGGTGAGCGGACGTGGACGGATCCGGCACTCACTTCGGGTGCTCGTGATCGGCCTTTCCGTTCCCGTTGCCCTTGCCGCGCGGGACGTCGAGCACGAGGTCCGCGGCGCCGGCTTCCTTGCCGCGCTTTTCGAGATCGGCCATGAGCCCCGCATCGGAGAGGTCGAGTGCCTCCGAATGGTCCCAGTCGTGCCTTGCGACTTTTTCGAGCGGCTCCACGACATGGGCGTCGTCGACCTCGATGGCGAGCTCGCGACGGGCATCGAAACTTCCGGGCGCCAGGTTGACCGAGCCGACGATCGCCCGCGCGCCGTCGGCGAGCATCATCTTGCCGTGCAGCCGGATGTGCTTCAGCTTGTGCACCTTCGCGCCTACGTCGTTCATGATCCGCAGGCCGCCCACGCCCTCGATCAGCTTGTCCTTCTTCAGCGTGTGCGGCGGCCGGGCGATGATGTGTACCTTGACACCGCGGCCGGCGGCGCGCACGACGCGCTCGATGATCACCGCGTCCTGGTATCGCTCGTTCTGCAGCCACAGCGTGTGCTGGGCGCGGTCGATGAAATGGGCGAACCGCTCGCGCCCGTTGGTGTTGCACCAGATGAGCGGCGAGCCCTCGTGCGGCGTGAACGCCTGCCGCTTCCAGTCGGCGTCGAAGCACTCGATGACTTCGCCCACCTCCCTGGCATGCTTGGTGACGACGGCGTAGTCGCGCGTTTCCGTGACATTGCGCGTCTCCCAGTTGAGCGACATGACGTAGGCCGCCGCGTCGTCGACGACCATCGATTTTTCGTGCGTGAGTTCGAAGGCCGGGTTGCTGTCCAGCACCGAGACGCCCGCCTCGACCAGCTGCCGGCGCGAATCCTCGTTCTCCGTCTCACCGCTGCGGCGCGCCGGATTCAGCATCACGCGTACGTCCACGCCGCGCTTTTTCGCGGCGACCGTCGCGGCCAGAAGGCCAGGGTCGGAGAACACGAACATCTTGATGCGCAGCGTTTTCTGCGCGGACTCGATGGCGGCCAGCAGCGGCGCGGCGCCGGCATCGGGAAGAACGATCAGCGAACGGGACATGGCGGATGTCTTCAGGTGGAGTTCGGTGCGGGAGAATCGCCGAACTGCACATGGTACAGGTCGGCGTAGAGGCCATTCTTCGCCAGCAGCTGCTGGTGCGTGCCCTGCTCGGCGACGACGCCATTGGCGAGCACGAGGATGTTGTCCGCGTCGCGGATCGTCGACAACCGGTGGGCGATCGTGATGACGGTGCGGCCCTTCATCAGACGCTCGAGACCTTCGATCACCAGCCGCTCCGATTCGGTATCGAGCGCCGCCGTCGGCTCGTCGAGGATCAGAATCGGATTGTTGCGGATCACGGCGCGGGCGATGCCGATGCGCTGGCGCTGGCCGCCGGACAGCGTGTCGCCGCGCTCGCCGACGACGGTGTCGTAGCCCTGCGGCATCTTCGTGATGAATTCGTCGGCATTGGCGAGCTTCGCGGCCGCGACGATCTCCTCGTCCGTGGCGCCGCCCGGTCGGCCGTAGGCGATGTTGTCGCGCAGCGTCCCGCGGAACAGCACCGTCTCCTGCAGCACGAAGCCGATCTGCCGCCGCAGCGGATGCAGCTGGAAGTCGCGCACGTCGGTGCCGTCGATCAGCACGCGCCCGCCGGTGGGGTCGTAGAAGCGCGGAATGAGGCTGACGATCGTCGACTTGCCGCTGCCGGTGCCGCCGACGATGCCGATGATCTGGCCGGGCTTGACGCTGAAGCTGACATCCTTCAGCACCGGCGCATCCGCATTGTAGCCGAACGCGACATGCTCGAACGTCACTTCGCCCTTGAGCTTCGGCGGCGCGATGGCACCCGGCCCTTCGGGAATCACGTCGTCGGCCGCGAGGATCGTCTGGATTCGCTCCAGCCCCACCGCCGTCTGCGCGATCGTGTTCGTCATCTTCGCCAGGTCCTGCACCGGCTTGAAGAACTTGGACAGGTACGCCAGAAATACCGTGAGCGCGCCCACCGTCATCACGTCGGCGAGGATAAGCGCCGTGCCGCGCCACAGCACGAAGCCCGTGCACACCGCGACGACAACGCCCACGACCGGCGACAGCAGCGACTTCACGCGGCGCGCCTTGAGCGCCGCCTGCACGGTGGCGCGGCTCGCCTCGTCCATCCGCTTGCTTTCGAGGTCCTGCCGGTCGAACGCGCTGACTGAGCGCACCGACCCCAGTCCCTGCTGCGCGACGGCGACGATCTCGCTCTGCCGCTTGCGCACGTCGCGAGTCGCGTCCTTGACCGCTTTCTTGAACCGCATGACGAACAGCAGCAGGAACGGCGTCACGCCGATGGCGATCAGCGCGAAGTCCCAGTTCAACCAGAACATGATGCCGAGCATGCCGACGATCGTCATCATGTCGACGATGATCGACAGCGTGGCTGACGACGCGAAGTCCTGCACCGTCGCCACGTCGCTCGTCAGCGTCGACAGCAGCGAACCGGTCTGGTGCGTCGAGTAGTAGCC
>JBDTNR010000528.1:0-2682 GCA_039933655.1 Betaproteobacteria bacterium
CTCGCGCCGGAAGAAATTGAGGAACAGCGCGCGATCGCGGACGCGCGCTGTCGGCGCCGGGACTACGTTTCCACGCGCGGTGGCGATTGGCTGCATTGGTTGCGCACCCGGCCGGGCGACCGGCGGATCGCCTTTGGGCCCGCGGCTATTTGGGCGCCGCGGGAGCGGCACTGCCCGGCGTCATTCCCAGCGCGCGACGGGCCTGTTCCAAGTCCGTCCGCGGCGTGATTGCCTCCACCGCTTCGCGATTCACCTGCGTCTTGGGATCGCGGCGGATGGCGGTGATCGCGGCCTCGCGCTTTTCGTCGACAAAGCCCTTCTTCAGGTCGGCCATGATCGTGTCGCGTGCCTGATCGAACGTCGGCTGCGTGGCTGGTCGCCTGTCGTCCAGCCGGATCACATGCCAGCCGAACTGCGACAGCACCGGGACGGAAAGATCTCCATTGTTCTTGAGCGCGAAGGCGGCGGCGCCGAACGCAGGATCCATGTCCTTCTGCGCAAACCAGCCGAGCGAGCCGCTGTTGTTGCCGGAGGACGGATCATCGGACAGCTCCCGCGCGAGCTTGCCCATGTCGGCGCCGGCGGCGATCCTGGCGCGGGTTTCCTCCGCCAGCTTCTTCGCCTCGTCGTTGCCGCGCTTCTTGGTGTCGAAGAGGATATGCGTGGCATTCACATGCTCCGGAGTCGCGAACTTGGCGCGGTCGATCAGGTACAGGTCGCGCGCGCGCGCGTCGTATCTCGAACGACTGGCGTCGAACTCGGCGGCGGCTTGCGCCTCGATGGACTCCGCCATCACCTGCGCGAGCAGGCGGTCGGTCTCGAGTTGGATGCGCAGCGCGACGGCGGGCGTCGCGTCGAGCCTGGCGGCTCTCGCCTGTGCGGCCAGCGATTTCTGCACCAGCATGCGGACCAGCAGGTCGTTGACGCGGCGCGGGTTCGTCGCGAAGCCCGCGCGCAGATCGATCGGCAGCTTCAAAAGCTCGGCTTCGAACTCCGCCTGCGTGACACGGGCGTTGCTGTTGGACATGAGAACCGTGTCCGGTGGCGTCTGTGCGAAAACGGTGCCGCCAGCGACGATCACCGCCAGCAACAGCGCCAGCGCCAGCGGTATTGAAAATCGGGGGAATGCAATAGTCATCGGGATCGGGAAAGGTACCGCAGCACAGCGGTGGACAGGAAGAAAAAGGGGCGAGGATTGCTCCTCGCCCCGTAAAACAACTAGAAGCTCGTTCGATTACTTGACGTCGGACGTGAGCTTGTGGTTGAAGTTGCCACCGTAGTTCGACTGGAGGTTGATGCCACCACTCGTCAGCGTGCCATTCTCGAACACGATCGCGGCGAAGCCGATGACCGGCAGGCCGTTGAACGTCGTGGCAGCCAGCGTGAACGTCGTGCCAGTCTTGGTGTTGAACACCGTCGAGCCACCACCGATCAGCTGATGGCGACCAGCCGGAACCGTCGAGCCCAGGAAGTTCAGCGAGGCCCAGCCGTTCACGAAGGTCGTCGGGATGTTCGAGACGTTCTTCGAACCCAGCACGTTGGTGCCGTTGAACGAAATCACGTTGGCTTCCCAGCACAGCGAATCCGTCTGCGTCGGGGGCGGCGGCGAGAACGACGTTTGCGAAACGATCGTCCGTTCTTCGCGGTCGTACTGCGTGACCACGACGTCGTCGCACGCGCCGGTCGCCGAGAAGTTGCTCTGGAAGAGCTTGGTGACCGTCGTGCCCGTGTAGTAGTAGTTCTTGGTCGGGAACGTCACAACCCAGTCGGTACCCGACTTGGTGGACGCGTCCAGAACGAACTCGTTGTACACGTTGTTGTGCATCAGGACTGCCGAGACCGGGTCCACCGCGTTGGTCGAGAGCGACCAGTCGGTGATGAACACGTTCGAGCCGGCGACGACAACCGAGGTCTTCGGGTTGACGTTCGCGAGGTTCGGCTTGATGTCGCCCGGGGCGAACCAGAGAGCCGTCGACGAGAAGCCGTCGAGCGCCGTCGGATCCAGACCGAAGTCTTCGCCCTTGAGGACGTTGACCAGCGTGATGCTGCCGAACAGGCCGCCCTTGCCCGGGACCGTATCCGCCGACGCGCCGCCAAGCGGCGAGCAGGCAGGAACGCCCGAGACGTGCGTCACGGCCGCAGCGGTCACACCGATCAGGTCGCCCATTTCGATGATTTCGACGTAGCCCTCACGGGTACGATCGAGCGACGTACCGGCCTTGTCGTCGTTGCTACCCGAGTAGGCGTAGTTGACAAACGCGGTCGGCGAGGCCGAGCTGGACGACACCACCGGCGTCGTGCAGGATTTGTCGGCCGTGAAGATCCCCGCGCCATCCGTGGTCGGGATGATCGCAGCGGTCCAGACGTCCTTCGCCGACAGGTACAAGTTGAAGTCAAGTACTTCGCGGCTGTTCTTGCCTTCCAGGAAGCGAACCTTGACGGCCTTCGCCGACGTGGTCGAATTGACGACCGAGAGCAGCGAGTTGTACGCAGCGTCGGAGCCAACGAGACCCGTCGGAGCCACACGTACCGTGTAGTACGGATAGATCAGGGCCTGACCCAGTCCGTCGTGGTTGACTGACACCGCTTGCGCAACGCCTGCCGCGCTCAGCGCGCCCAGGCCCGCAACAGCGGCGTACAGCGATTTGTGTTTGAACGTATTCATAGTGGGTGATGACTCCT
>JBDTNR010000529.1:0-2675 GCA_039933655.1 Betaproteobacteria bacterium
CGATGAGGGTCCTCGTCCAGCGGGTACGCGAGGCGAGTGTGGCCGTCGGCGCGCGCGTCACCGGCGCCATCGGACCCGGGCTGCTGGTGCTCGCGGGCGTCACCGATGGCGACACTGCGGAGGATCGCGACTGGATCGTGCACAAGATCGTCCGGTTGCGCATCTTCGACGACGACGCCGGCATCATGAACCGCTCGGTGCGGGACGAAGGCGGTGGCATCCTCGCCGTTTCGCAGTTCACGCTCTACGCGTCGACGCGCAAGGGCAACCGTCCGTCGTACTCGGCGGCGGCGCGGCCCGAGGTCGCCCAGCCGGCATTCGCAGCCTTCGTCGAAGCCCTCGCCACCGCGCTCGGCCAGCCGGTGCCTACCGGCAAATTCGGCGCGCACATGGAGGTGCGCCTCGTCAACGACGGGCCGGTGACGATCTGGCTGGACTCGCGCGCGCGCGAATGACTCGCCGACGGGCCGTCGGCGCCGGGAGTCCGGATCAGGTGTCGCCGGGCTTTGCCGGCGGCAGGTACCACTTCTCCTTCGGCACGACCTTCGCATCGGGCGGGTCGGCGCGGTACGCAGGCGTCATGATCGCCACGCCGTATTCGTTGAACACGTCGAGGATGTTTCGGTGCAGCGCCGTGTACAGCTCCGGCATGTGGCGCGGGTCGTGGCAGCCGACGTTGAGTTCGTAGGAGACGGCGAAGTCCCCGAGCAGCGTCTGCAGCACGAACGGCTCAGGCTTTTGCGCAAGACCCACGGTCCGCCCGGCGGCTTCGCGCAGCATCGCCTCCACCTGGCGCCAGGGCGTCTCGTAGCCGATGCCGACCGTAGTGTGCAGCAGGAGACCGGGCATCTTCGCGAGCGTGCTGTAGTTGATGACGTGGCCGTTGATGATCTGCGAGTTGGGGATCACCACCTCCTCGTTCCTCCGCGTGCGCAGGTGCGTGACCTGCAGGCGCATCGCGGTGACGGCGCCCGTGACGTCGCCGATCCTCACGACGTCGCCGACGCGGAACGCGCGCCGGTACGTCATCATGTAGCCGGCGACGATGTTCGAGATCGCCGTCGTCGAACCCAGCGAGAACACGACACCGACGAACAGCGACAGGCCCTTGAATGCCGCGGAATCCGAGCCGGGAATGTACGGATAGGCGACGACCAGCCCGAGCACGACGATCGCCAGCCGCACGATCTTGTAGGTCGGGATTGCCCATTCCGGCTCGAACTCGGACAGTTTCACCGTGCCGCGTTCCACCGCGACGAAGAACGTGTGGACGAGCCGCAGCACGCCACGCACGAGGTAGTAGAGGACGACGAGGAAGACCAGGTGCGGGATCGACGCGAGGAACGCGCGTCCAAGCGTCGTCAGCGGCTCCAGCACGTTGTCCAGCAGTTCGTTGCCGAAGCCGTAGGTCCACGGAAATTGCCGCAGCACGAACACGAGCCACGCCAGCGCCAGCCCGGCCAGCGCGACGACCGTGACTATCCGCAGGATGGCCGACACCACCGAGCGAATGCGCTCGGCGCGGAGAATCGCGAAGGACTGGATGCCCACCGTCTGCACGGACGCTCGCTCCATCCTGCGCGCGAGTCGCGACGAGCCGAGCAGCAGCAGCCCGACCGCCAGCACGAAAAGAAGCGTCCCGACGGCGGCCGTGACCGCGCCCTGCACCCTGCGTTCGGTCGTGCGCGCCGCACGATAGTCGAGAATTGCGCTCTGGATGCGCAGGCGATAGGCTTCCGCCAGTTCCGATACGTTCAGCTGCTCGACCGCCGCATCGGCTGCCAGCACGAGCATCACCCGCGTCGGCCCGGCGAAGACACCCACATGGGACCCATCGGGCACCATGCGCACGGACGCTGGATCGATCTTGGGATCCGTGGCCGCGGCCTCGATCCGCCGCGCAACGGCGGCCGCGCGGTCAGCGGCCGGAAAGCTCGTCGCGCCGCGCAGCTTGAACAGCGTGACGCCGTCGACGACGACGGGCATCACCTCGATCGGCGGGTCCGGGTTTTCCTGCGCAACGGCCGCGCCGCCGCCGCAGGCAAACAGCAGCGACGCGGTCGCGATGGCGGTAACGCGCCGTAGCAGGGAGATCGACATGGGGAGATCGGAAGCGGTGGGATTCCGGGACGGCGGCCGCGCCCGTGACCGACATTATCGCCGAACGGCCAAATGTGATCTACCGGCCGCTGAACGAGTCGCGACAAATGTACCGCGGACGATGCCGTTTCCGCCCGCTTCGCCTGGCCCATCCCCAGCGCGACCAAGATAGACGGCCGTTGCCGGTCGGAGAATTCCAATGACGGTTACTGCAACAGGCTCCGCAACATCCACGCGTTTTTTTCGTGGATCTGCATCCGCTGCGTCAGCAGGTCCGCAGTCGGCTCGTCGTGCGCCTTGTCGACGACAGGGAAGACCGAGCGCGCGGTGCGCACCACCGCCTCGTTGCCCTCGACCAGCAGCCGCACCATGTCCTCCGCCCTGGGCTGGCCCGGAGTCTCCTTGATCGACGCGAGCTTCACGTACTCGGCATAGGTGCCGGGCGCCGGGAAGCCAAGCGAACGGATGCGCTCGGCGATGAGGTCATTGGCGATCCACAGCTCGTTGTACTGCACCTCGAACATGAGGTGCAGCGTGTTGAACATCGGCCCGGTCACGTTCCAGTGGAAATTGTG
>JBDTNR010000530.1:0-2667 GCA_039933655.1 Betaproteobacteria bacterium
TCGCCTTGACCGCGCTCGACGCGTGGCCCTCCTCGCCCTCCATCAGCTGGTGGATCTCCATCGTGCTCTTCCACAGCAGGAACAGGCCGCCGAGGATCAGGATGAGGTCACGGCCGGAGATTTCCTTGCCCAGCGCGGTGAACAGCGGCGCCGTCAAGCCGACGAGCCACGACAGCACGAACAGCAGCCCGATGCGCATGAACATCGCGAGGAAGAGGCCGATCCGCCGCGCGACCTCTCGCCGCTCCGGCGGCAGCTTGTCGACCAGGATCGAGATGAAGATGACGTTGTCGATACCGAGCACCAGCTCGAGCGCCGTCAGCGTGGCGAAGGCGATCCAGGCTTCGGGGCTGGACAGGAGTTCGAGCATGGCAGGTTCCGGTCAACGTGCGGAAGGCGGGCGCGGCGGACGCGCTAGCGGAGGAAGAACACCAGATACACGATGGTGGCCAGCAACAGCCATTTGCCCGAGTAGTAGACGTACTTGTTCCAACGCTTGAGCGCCTTCGCGGGCAGGCGCACGTAGTACGCTACGCTGAAGATCCGGTTCAGCAGCCCGACCTTGTCGCCGGGCACGTTTTCTGTCTGGCTGGCGCGGACGAACGTCCGCTCGATCCAGTGGTTGAGCCTTGCGACGGACTTGCTGGTCAGCGGCCGCTCGACGTCGCAGAACAGGATCAGGCGGTCGACATCGGTGCGGTTCTCCGCCCAGTGGATGAACGTCTCGTCGAACATCACCGCCTCGCCGTCGCGCCACGAGTAGGACTCGCCGTCGACAATGATGCGGCAAGCGTCGCTGTTCGGCGTGACGAGGCCCAGGTGATAGCGCAACGAGCCGGCGAAGGGGTCGCGATGGCGTCCGAGATCGCCGCCGGCGGGAAGCATCGCGAACATCGCACCGTTGATCGATGGAATCGACTGCACAAGCGCGACGGTGCGCGGGCACAGCGCCACCGCGGACTCGACCGGCGCGTCGTACCACTTGAGATAGAAGCGCTTCCAGCCACGGCGGAAGAACGAGTTGAAGCCCAGGTCGTTGAACTTCGCGGCCGCGCGGATGTGGCCGTCGTCGAAGAGCTTCAGCGCCTCGTCGCGGATCAGCTGCCAGTTGTCGGTCAGCGGCTTCAATTCGGGGAAGCTCGCCACGTCGATGTAGGGCTTGTTGGGAACGGCGGAAAAGCCGTACATGATGGCGTTGTACGGCGCGATCACCGTCGAGTGGTCGGTCAGCTGCCGGTGGAACTTGTGCCGCTCGCGGCCGCGAAAATGGACGAACAGCGCCCACGCCACGTAGCCGTAGACGAACGTCGCCTTCCATGAAACCAGTGCTGCGATGACGGTGGCGGAGCTCGGCAGGTCCATCACGCGCTCGCCGTGTCGAGCTTGCGCTTGCGCGCGGGCACCGTGACGGTCTTCCACCGGCGGTGCACCCAGTACCACTGCTCGGGCCGGCGCAGCACCAGCCGCTCCAGCGCCGCGTTGTACGCGCGCGTCGTCAACCGGATCGCCTCGCTCGCGTTCGCGTGCTCGACGGCGGCGATCGGCGCCTCGAAGCGCAGCACGTGGCGGCCGTTGGCCTCGCGCCAGCTCGTCGCCGGCACGACGGGCGCCCCGGTGGCGAGCGCGATGATCGCGAGGCTCTTGAACGTCCACGCCGGCGTGCCGAAGAAGTCGACGTCGATGCCGTCCGGCGGATTGGCGTGCTGGTCGAACGCGAACACGATCGCGTCGCCTTGCGCCAGCCGGTCGAGCATCGCATCGAGCGACCCGCGCTTCGGCAACACACCGAATCCCGCATGCTGGAAGCGACGCGTGACCAGCCGGTCGAGCCAATCGGGCTTGAGCGCGCGCCGCACGAAATGGAAGCGGCCGCGCATCTGCGGAAAGCCGCCGATGCCGGCGACGGTGGCCACCTCCCAGTTGCCGAAATGCCCGGTCAGCAGCAGTACGCCTTTGCCCTGCTCGTAGGCGGCGACGAAGGCGTCGAGGTTTTCGATGCGGACAAGCGCCAGCTGCTGCGCGCGCGACAGCCAGCGGAAGCGCATGAATTCGCCGATGAGCCGCCACAGGTGACCGTAGTGCGCCTGCGCGAGGTCGACGATGTCGTCGTCGGGAATCGTCGCTCCGTAGACGCGGTGCAGGTTGTCGAGGACCACCCGGCGGCGGAACGGGAACAACCGGTAAAGGACGCGGCCGGCGAGCGGCACGCGGACAGCTGCCGGCTGCGCGATCACCACCGCCGACGCGCTCGTCCGGTCGTGCGTCATCGACAAGCCGATCTCGCCCAGCCGGTGGCGACCGGCCAGCAGTTCGGCGCGCGCGCCGAGCACCACGTGCGGCGCGCCGTAGCTGTCGCGGGTAACGGCAAAGTCGTGCGGCTCGATCTGCGCCAGCGCCGCCTCGCGCGGAAAGAGCTTGACGCACGCCTCCTTCGCCGCAAACCGCGCGGCGAGGCTCGCCGCGCGCCCGGGACCCTCGCCCGCGTCGGCCAGTTCCTGCGCAGTGAAGAGTCGCAACAGATCGGCCGCCGCGGTCTCGGCCAGCAGCCGTTCGATGCGGGTGACCTCGACCGAATCGATGCCGCAACGCTGCGCCGGTCTTGCCGGGCTCGTCATCGGACGACCGTCATCGCGCGTCTCATGGCACCCGCACCAGCAGCGCCGCGTT
>JBDTNR010000531.1:0-2667 GCA_039933655.1 Betaproteobacteria bacterium
CGCCCTTGCGCAGCAGGTTGCGCATCGCGATCGACACGTCGCCGAAGTCGATGTCGACCGGACACGGAATCACGCACTTGTGGCACACCGTGCAATGGTCGGCGACATCCTCGAACTCGTCGAAGTGCTTGAGCGAAACGCCGCGCCGCGTCTGTTCCTCGTACAGGAACGCCTCGATCAAAAGCGACGTGGCGAGGATCTTGTTGCGCGGGCTGTACAGCAGGTTCGCCCGCGGCACGTGGGTGGCGCAGACCGGCTTGCACTTGCCGCAGCGCAGGCAATCCTTGATCGACAGGGCGATGCTGCCGATGTCGCTCTGCTCGAGGATCAGGCTCTCGTGGCCGATCAGCGAGAAGCTCGGCGTGTACGCGCCGGACAGGTCCGCCGGCAGCGCCGGATTGCGCAGCAGCTTGCCGCGATTGAAGCGCCCTTCCGGATCGACCGCCTGCTTGTAGCGCGCGAACGGCGCGAGCTCATCGTCGGTCAGGTATTCGAGCTTGGTGATGCCGATGCCGTGCTCGCCCGAGATGACGCCGTCCAGATTGCGCGCCAGCGCCATGATGCGCGCGACGGCCGCGTTCGCCTCCTGCAGCATCGAATAATCGTCGGAATTGACCGGGAGGTTCGTGTGCACGTTGCCGTCGCCCGCGTGCATGTGCAGCGCGACGAACACGCGGCTGCGCAGCACGCGTGCGTGGATCTCGAGCAGGCTTTTCATCACCGGCGCGAACGCGAGTCCCGCGAAGATTTCCTCGAACGGCGCTTTCAGGTCGCGCTTCCACGACACGACGACGGAATGGTCCTGCAGCGACGGGAACGTGGTGTCGATGCGGTCGAGCAGGTCCTGCCATGTGCGACGCGTCGCCGCGACCAGCGCGCGCGCCTCGTCCACCTTGGCGTCGACGATCTCCTGCGTCGGCCGCACGTCGCTGTCGGGCGCCCACGCATGTCCGAGCAGCGGGCTGCCAAGGAACGCCAGCAACTCGTCGGCGAGGCGCAGCTTGTTCCGGATGGACAGCTCGATGTTGATGCGCTCGATGCCGTCGGTGTAGTCGCCGAGCCGGGGCAGCGGGATCACCACGTCCTCGTTGATCTTGAACGCGTTCGTGTGCTTGGCGATCGCCGCCGTCCGCGCGCGGTCGAGCCAGAATTTCTTCCGCGCGTCGGCGGACACGGCGACGAAGCCCTCGGCGCCGCGCGCGTTGGCGATGCGCACGACGTCGGACGCCGCGCGCGCCACCGCGTCATCGTCGTCGCCGACGATATCGCCCAGCAGCACCATTTTCGGCCGGCCATGCCGCTTGGCCTTCGTCGCGTAACCGACGGCCTTCACGTAGCGCTCGTCCAAATGCTCGAGGCCGGCCAGCATCACCCGCGCGCCGCCGCTCTTCGGCAGCGCGTCGAGATGGTTCTTGATCTCGACGATCGCCGGCGTCGAATCGCGCACCTGCCCGAAGAACTCGAGGCAGACGGTGCGGATCGCCGGCGCCATTTTATGCAGGATGAAGCGCGCGCTGGTGACGAGGCCGTCGCAGCCCTCCTTCTGGATGCCCGGCAGGCCCGCCAGGAACTTGTCGGTCACGTCCTTGCCGAGACCGGCCTTGCGAAATGTCGCACCCGGAATCGTCAGCGTCTCGCGACGTGTCACCGTCCTGCCGTCGGCGGCGAGCCACGCGCACTCGAATGACGCCTGCGCGGCATCGTGAATCTTGCCCAGGTTGTGATCGGTCCGCGTGACCTCGAGCCATTCCGCCTGCGGCGTCACCATTCGCCACGACGCGAGATTGTCGAGCGCCGTGCCCCACAGCACCGCCTTCTTGCCGCCGGCGTTCATCGCGACGTTGCCGCCGATGCACGACGCATCCGCCGATGTCGGATCGACGGCGAACACGAGTCCCGCGGCCTCGGCGGCGTCCATCACGCGCCGCGTGACCACACCTGCCCCGGCGTCGATCAACGGCGTGGCAACGCGGTGCCCGGGCAGCACGATGTGCTCGACGGCGGACAGGCGCTCGAGCTTCTCGGTGTTGATGACAGCCGAACGCGCGTCGAGCGGGATCGCGCCGCCGGTGTAGCCGGTGCCGCCACCGCGCGGAATGATCGTGAGGCCGAGCTCGATGCAGCCTTCAACCAGGCCACGCACTTCAGCTTCGTCGTCCGGATACAGGACGACGAACGGGTATTCGACGCGCCAGTCGGTCGCATCCGTCACGTGCGACACCCGTGCCAAGCCGTCGAACGCGATGTTGTCGCGGTTGGTGTGGCGCGCGAGCACCCGGCGCGTGCGCTTGCGCAACTGGGCGGTGGCGCCGAAAGCCGCCGCGAAGCGGTCCACCGCGGCGCTGGCCGCCGCGATCAGGCGGGCGACCTTCAGGTCGCGGTCCGCGTCGGTGCCGCCGCTCTCCACGCGACGCCGGTCGATTTCGCGCAGCCGGTGCCGCAGCGCCTCGACCAGCATCACCTGCCGCTTGGGGTTGTCCTGCAGGTCGTCCTGCAGGTACGGATTGCGTTCGACGACCCAGATGTCGCCCAGGACCTCGAACAGCATCCGTGCCGAGCGCCCGGTGCGGCGTTCGCCGCGCAGTTCCTGCAGCAACTGCCACAGGTCCGCGCCGAGCAGGCGGATGACGATCTCGCGGTCCGAGTACGACGTGTAGTTGTACGGGA
>JBDTNR010000532.1:0-2653 GCA_039933655.1 Betaproteobacteria bacterium
GCGCGGTTGTACGACGCGACGGCGGCACGCGGCTCGATGGCGTTGGCCACGAGGCGATTGTTCACGAGGTCCAGCTTCGTGATGTGGGCCGCCGTGGCGAACGCGGCGTCCACGGCCGCCTTGTCACCGAGGGTCCAGACGTAGCAGCGGTTACCTGGCGCCTCGTCGTGCACCTGGGCCGCGCCGACCTTCAGCGCTTCCACGCAGTTCACCGCCGCCGGGAGCACCTCGTAGTCGACTTCGATCAGCTCGGCAGCGTCCTTCGCCTGATGGCGCGTTTCTGCGATCACCAGTACAACGGGATCGCCGACGTGGCGCACCTTTCCCTTCGCGAGCACCGGATGCGGCGGCTCGTTCATCGGCTTGCCATCGGCGCCGGTGATCAGCCATCCGCACGGCAGGCCGTTGACGCCTGCCAGGTCGTCGGCAGTGAAGATCGCGACGACGCCGGGCGCCGCCTTCGCCGCCGTCGAGTCGATGCTTCGAATCCGCGCGTGCGCGTGCGGCGAGCGCAGGAAGCAGGCATAGGTGAGGTTCTGTGGGGCCACGTCGTCGGTGAACTGACCCGCGCCCGTGAGAAAGCGCAGGTCTTCTTTCCGGAGGATCGAGCGGCCGATCACACTTGCGCCGATCGCATTGGTTTCGTTCGCGCCCATGGCGTGGTCCCTCCGGTGGCTACTTCATCGCGGCGGCGCCCTGCTGCACCGCCTTGACGATGTTGTGGTAGCCGGTGCAGCGGCAGAGGTTCCCGCCGAGCCCTTCGCGCACCGCCTTCTCGTCGAGGTTCGGATGGTGCTGCGCCAGGTCGATCGCGCTCATCACCATACCCGGCGTGCAAAAGCCGCATTGCAGGCCGTGGCATTCACGGAACGCGGCCTGCATCGGATGCAGCTCGCCGTTCGTGGCAATGCCCTCGATCGTCGTGACGCTCGCCCCGGAGGCCTGCGCCGCCAGCAGCATGCACGACTTCACCGCGCGTCCGTCGAGGTGGACCGTGCAGGCACCGCACTGCGCCGTGTCGCAGCCGACATGCGTGCCGGTCAGGTGGAGGTGCTCTCGCAGGAATTCGACCAGCAGCGTCCGCGGATCGAGCGTTGCCGTCACGGCCTTGCCGTTGACGGTGATGGACAGGGTGACGGACACGGCGCCTCCTCGAAGGGTGCAGTCTCGCCGAGTTGCTGTCGTCGGGCGAGGACCGGCCGAACAGCATACTTGCCGCGTCGCAGGACTGCAACGCTACCCTTGCCCGGACCGCGCCCGCCGCTTCAAAGGCCGCCCACGAAATGGGCGAGATCGACGATGTCCTCCTCCGAGATCGTCTGGGCGACGGCGGTCATGTTGCCCGCGTCGTTGGTTCGCGTGCGCGCCTTGAAATCCTTGAGCTGCTTGATCACGTACTCGGGCCACTGGCCGGCGACGCGCGGAATCTCGTTCTGGCCGAGGAAGCCGCCGAGATGACACATCGTGCACAGAACCTCTTCGGATTTCTTCCGGCCCCGCTCGGCGCGAGCCGCGTCGGGCTTGAACGACGTCGCCTTCGGCTTCTGCCTTGCGAAGTACTCGGCGAGGTCGATCATGTCGTCGCGCGACAACGGCTCCGCCATCGGCGACATCACGGGATCCTTGCGCCGGCCCTCCTTGAAGTCGCGAAGCTGCAGGAACGTGTAGCGGAACGTCTGCCCGGCGAGGATCGGGAATGCGCCAGCCGGCGAGTTGCCGCCCGGCCCATGGCAGGCAACGCACACCTCTGCCTTCTTTTCCCCGGCAACCGGATCGGCATGGACGAGCGGCGAGGCGAGCGACACCATCGCGACGAGCAGAAGCTGTTTCAAGGTCATGGGTTTGTGCAAATGAAAGGGGGCGATTCCTCGCCCCCCGAACGACCGGTGAAGAAAGGCGGATCAGAGCGCGAAGACGAACACGCTGTTGCCGCGCTTGAAATCGAGCTGCGTATTGCCGCCTGCGGCGACGGCGATGTACTGCTTTCCGTTGACCATGTAAGAGACGGCCGGCGAATTCACGCCCGCGCCGCACTGGTACTTCCACAGCTCCTTGCCGCTGCGCGAGTCGAACGCCTTGAACCAGCCGTTGCCCTCGCCGTTGAACACGATGCCGCCCGCGGTAGCGAGCACCCCGCCGATCAGCGGCTGCGGCGTCTTGACGCCCCACGCGACCTTGCCGGTATCCATGTTCACCGCGACCAGACGCCCCCACTGCTCTTCGCTCGGGATCGTCTTGAAGGCGCCGCCCAGCCACAGCTTGCCGCCAGGATACGGCGATGCCTCGACGTGGTAGGTCATCGGCTGGTGCAGGTTGGCCGCGTACGCGAGGCGCAGCGTCGGATCGATCGCCATCGGCGACCACTCCACGCCGCCGTTCGCGCCGGGCAGCATCCTCGCGCCCTGCGCCGTCGGCAGCACCCACATGTTCTCCTGCGGAATCATCGCCTCGGAGAACCGGATCAGCTTGCCGGTGGCGCGCTCGTGCACGTAGACGTGCCCGGTCTTGCCGCCGTGCAGCACCGCGTCGACCATCTTGCCGCTGCTGTCACGCACCTGCGTCAGGATCGCCGGGGACACCGCGTCGAGGTCCCAGACGTCGTGCGCGATGTACTGGAAGTGCCACTTGTACGTGCCCTTGTCGAGGTCGATCG
>JBDTNR010000533.1:0-2652 GCA_039933655.1 Betaproteobacteria bacterium
CCTCGTAGCCGGTGGTGCCGTTGATCTGGCCGGCGAAGAACAGGCCGCGGATCGCCTTGGTTTCGAGCGACGACTTCAAACCGCGCGGGTCGAAGTAGTCGTACTCGATCGCGTAGCCGGGACGCAGGATGTGCGCCTGCTCGCAGCCGCGCATCGAGCGGACCAGCTCGAGCTGCACGTCGAACGGCAGCGACGTCGAGATGCCGTTGGGGTAGATCTCGTGCGTGTCGAGGCCTTCCGGCTCCAGGAAAATCTGGTGGCTGTCGCGCTCGCCGAAGCGGACGACCTTGTCCTCGATCGACGGACAATAGCGCGGTCCGACACTCTTGATGACGCCCGAATACATCGGCGAGCGGTCGAGCCCGGCGCGGATGATCTCGTGCGTACGCGCATTGGTGTGCGTGACCCAGCAGGGCCGCTGTTCCGGATGCATCGTGCGCGAACCCATGAACGAGAAGACGGGCGCCGGATCGTCGCCCGCCTGCAGGCTAAGCGCTGCGAAGTCGATCGAGCGGCCGTCGAGCCGCGGCGGCGTGCCCGTCTTCAGGCGCCCGACGGGCAGGTTCAGTTCGCGCAGGCGCGCGCCCAGCCGCTTGGCCGGTGGATCGCCCGCGCGGCCCGCCTCGTAGTTCTGCAGACCGACATGAATGAGTCCCGACAGGAACGTGCCGGTCGTCAGCACCACGGCTCCGGCATGGAAGGTCAGGCCGATCTGGGTGACGACGCCGGACACCCGGTCGCCGTCGAGCAGCAGGTCGTCGACCGGTTGCTGGAACAGCGTCAGGTTCGGCTGGTTTTCGAGGTGCCGCCGGATCGCCCGACGATACAACACGCGGTCGGCCTGCGCCCGCGTCGCGCGTACCGCCGGCCCCTTGCTCGAGTTGAGCGTGCGGAACTGGATGCCCGCCTCGTCGGTGGCGATGGCCATGACGCCGCCCAGCGCGTCGACTTCACGCACCAGGTGACCCTTGCCGATGCCGCCGATCGACGGGTTGCAGGACATCTGGCCGAGCGTTTCGATGTTATGCGTCAGCAGCAGCGTGCTGCGGCCCGTCCGCGCGCTGGCCAGCGCGGCCTCGGTGCCGGCATGGCCGCCGCCGACGACGATAACGTCAAAACGCTTGTGAAAGTCCATGATATTAAACGATTATTATGCAGCGTGCCGTAACAGCCGAAGGTCGCCATTCTAGCCGATCCGCCGGCGCGGCGATAGCACGGTGGTTTCACGTGAAACTACGCGGGACGGCCGACGCGTTTCACGTGAAACCCTCGCCGCCCGCCCCGGGGCGTTCAGTCGGGAGGCGGTGCCCCGCTCGATTGACGGACGACCAGCTTGCAACGCAGCAGGGTGGGAACGGCGGGCGCCTGGACCCGTGCCGCCAGCAACAGGCGCACCGCCTCACGGCCAAGCGTGGCCCCGGGGATCCGCAGCGTGGTAAGCGCCGGCATCGCCAGCGCGGCAAACGGGGCGTCGCCACATCCGACGATCGACATCCGGCCGGGGACGGCAAGACCTGCGGCCGCGCACGCCTTCAGCATCGCCAGCGCGGTCAGGTCGTCCGCGCATACGAGCGCCGTCGGGGTTAGCGGGCGCCGTATCCAGTCTTCGGCCCGCCCGCGCAGGACTGCGACCGGCGGCCTGAATCCCGGCGCCGGAGCGGTGACCTCGGCGGCGCCGATCCGTCCGAATGCGGCCCGCAGCCCGGCGCGCAGCGGGGCGGATCGTCCGGACGCCTCCGCGCCCGCGACGAACGCCCACGCGCGATGGCCACGCCCCGCCAGGAAGTGGCCAATGGTTTCACCCGCCAGACGATAGTCGACGTCGCAGCGCAGCGGCCCCTCAGCACCTGGGTTCCCGTCCAAGACGACCGTGGGGGCTCGAGCTTCGCGCGCGCCGCGTGCCCCCTGCGCCGGCGGCGCCCCGCCGAACACGAGCAATCCCTCGACATCGCGTGCCGCCATCAACTGCGCCGCAGCGTCGGTTGCGGGTTGACCACCGCCCGTGACTGCGACGAGCACGCCGAAACCGGCCTCCGCCAGCGCCTGCTGGGCCGCCGCCAACGCGTCACCCAGCACGGGGTCGGTCAACGACACCACCAGCACGCCCACCAGCCGCGTATGCAGCGACGACAACGCACGCGCTGCGGGATTGGGCACGTAGTGCAATTGCTCGACGGCGAGGCGCACGCGCTCGACCAGCGGCGCCGTGACGCCCTCGGGGTGGACCAGCGCGCGCGAGACGGTCGCGGTGGAGACGCCCGCCGCGGCCGCGACGTCGACCATGGTCGCCCTGACGCTGCCGTCCGCACGTCCGCGACGGCGCACGCTACCGCCTCCGCCTCAGCGGCCGGGGACGTCCCGGCTCGCGTAGTGGCCACGCTTCACCTTCCAGAACAGGGGATTCCATCCGCGGTCCGCCCAATGTCGCCAAACTTCGATCAGCTATTGTAATCGTTTACAACAACGTGCGACACAAAGGGCCGCGGGCCGCTACATCAATCCCGCTTCCTTGAAGTACTTCACGGCGCCGGGATGCAACGGCACCACGGCACCCGTCACGGCATCCTGGCGGGTCAGCCGCGCGAGCGCCGGGGCCATCTTGCGAAAGTCGTCGAAGTTCTCGAACACCGCGCGGGTGATCGCGTAGGCGGT
>JBDTNR010000534.1:0-2645 GCA_039933655.1 Betaproteobacteria bacterium
CGAACAATCCGAAGTTCGTCACGCAGCTGATCGTTCCCTCGAACTCCTCGCCGATACGGTCCTTCATGTAGTGGCACTTGAGCCAGTTGGTCACGTCGCGCGACGCCTCGTCAGCGCGGCGCTCCGTCATCGACGTGTGGACGCCGAGCTGCGCCCAGGTCATCTCCGACGGCTTGTAATGCGAGCCGGCGAGCGCGCCCTTGATCGCGCGATGGACGAGCAGGTCCGGATAGCGGCGGATCGGCGACGTGAAATGGGTGTACGCGTCGTAGGCGAGGCCGAAATGGCCCTCGTTGTCGGGGCGATACTGCGCCTGCGACAGCGACCGCAACAGCACCGTCTGCAGCAGGTCGAAGTCGACGCGCTCGCGCACGCTGTCGAGCAGTTTCGCGTAGTCGGCGGCAGTCGGCTCCTCGCCGCCCGGCAGGTGCAGCGCGGAGGTCGCCAGGAAGTCGCGGAGCGCCGCCAGCTTGTCGGGCGGCGGACGATCGTGCACGCGGTACAGCGCCGCATGTTTTTCCTGCGTCAGGAAATCGGCCGTGCAGACGTTGGCGGCCAGCATGCATTCCTCGATCAGCTTGTGCGCGTCGTTGCGCGGCGCCGGCACGATGCGCGTGATCTTGCCGTGCTCGTCGAACTCGATGGCGAGCTCGACGGTGTCGAAGTCGATGGCGCCGCGCCTGCCGCGCGCGGCAGCCAGCACGTGATAGAGCGCGTAGAGCATCTGCAGGTGCGGCAGCAGCGACTTCGCCTCGGGCGCCGTCGCGGAGGCGGGGTCCGCCAGCCAGCCCCAGACCTGCGTGTACGTCAGGCGCGCGCGCGAATGCATGACGGCCGGGTAGAAACGGTACCCCTTGATCACGCCCTGCGGCGTGATCTCCATGTCGCAGGCCATGCACAGCCGGTCGACGTTGCCCTTCAGCGAACACAGCTCGTTCGACAGTTCCTCCGGCAGCATCGGAATCACGCGGCGGGGGAAGTAGACCGACGTGCCGCGCTCGCGCGCGTCGCGGTCGATCGCGTCGCCGTCGCGCACGTAGTGCGACACGTCGGCGATGGCGACGATGAGCCGGTAATTCCTGCCCTTGCGCTCGCAATACACGGCGTCGTCGAAGTCCTTGGCCGTCTCGCCGTCGATGGTGACGAGCGGCAGGACGGTCAGGTCGACGCGCCCCTTGCGGTCGGCGGGCCGCACTTCGACCGGCAACCGCTTGGCCTGGCGCACGGCGTCCTTGGAAAACTCGAACGGCAATGCATGCTTGCGCAGCGCGATCTCGATCTCGATGCCGGGGTCGGTGGCGCTGCCCAGCACTTCGATGACGCGCGCCACGGCTTCGCGATGGTCCGATGGCTGCTCGACGATCTCCGCGACCACGATCTCGCCCACTCTCGCAGCGCCCTGGCCGCCGGCAGGCACCAGGAAGTCCTGGTTGATCCGCCGGTTCTCGGCGACGATGAAGTAGATGCCGCGTTCCTCGAACAGGCGGCCCACCACTTCGCGGTTGGCGCGCGACAGCACCTCGACGATCTCGCCTTCGGGCCGGCCGCGGCGGTCGGTGCCGCTCCTGCGCACGACCGCGCGGTCGCCGTGCAGCACCTTGTGCATCTCGCGGGCGGAGAGGAAGAAATCGTCGCCGCCGTCGTCGGGCACGAGGAACCCGAAACCATCCGCATGTCCCTGCACGATGCCGACGACCAGGTCCAGCTTGGCGACGACGCAAAGCTCGCGCTTGCGGTTGGTCAACAGTTGGCCGTCGCGCTCCATGGCCGCCAGGCGGCCGTAGAACGCCTCGCGCGCGACGTCGCCCACGCGCAGCCTTCGCTCGAGTTCCTCCGGCGGCATGGGGATGCCGGCGTCGCGCAGTTCGGCCAGGATCGCTTCGCGCGACGGCAGCAGTTCAGGGTCGATGTCGCCACGACGGGCGCGGCGCGGCTCGCGTGCGCCCGACCGCGTGGGCGGGGCGGCGTCGGGGCGCGTGGCGGCGGCGGCCCTGCGGGAGGTGGCAGGGGCGGGGCGGGCCTTGGAGGCGGCCGCTGGTTTGGATGATGTGGTCTTCTTTGACAAGAGTCGCCGTGAAAAGTAAAATGATGGGTTGTTGTTGCCCAGGTGGCGGAATTGGTAGACGCACTAGGTTCAGGTCCTAGCGGTGGCAACACTGTGGGGGTTCGAGTCCCTTCCTGGGCACCAGTGACCGCATTGTAAGGATGAGGCCGCCTTCGGGCGGCTTCATTGTTTTACCTTGGCGGACCGCCTCGTCCTGCAGGCGCTGCGCCGCCAGTGTGCCAGATGCGAAGGCCGGGCGAGCCTTTCCTTCGCTGCTGACCGGTCAGGCCTTGGTCTTCTCTGGCGAAAAATCGACAGACAGCAGTTGTTCCTGATCGCCCCTGGTGAGGGTCGGCCGTGGAATGATCCGACCAGATAGAAGCTGGCGTCGTCTTGGTATTCGCTGTTTGCGCTGTTGCCGATCGAGTGGTTGTTCTGACAGGCGCGACGCTACCGGGTCGAATCGGTTCGCGCTTCGCGGAGGTCACGACCTACTTGACGCCTGTCATCGTGATCCCGGCAATGAACTGCCGGCGGGCGAAGAGAAAGGCGATGACGAGCGGCGCCGTGAGGATCGTGGCCGCCGCGGTGAGCGCGCCGT
>JBDTNR010000535.1:0-2631 GCA_039933655.1 Betaproteobacteria bacterium
ACGCATTGGCAAGCGCGGGCCGCAGCAACGGCCAGGTCACCGTGCGGAACACGCGTGCGCGCGTAGCGCGCAGCGTCTGCGCCGCCTCTTCGAGCGCCGGGCTGATCGCCGTCAGCGCGCCGTAGAGGATCATGAAGGCGATCGGCGAGAACGTGAGGAGCTGCGCCAGCGTGACACCCGGCAGTCCGTAGATCCAGCGCGAGCGCGCGATGCCGAACCATGTGTCCAGCCAGCCGGTCACGATCCCCGTCCGGCCGAACAGCACGACCAGCGCCAGCGCGATCACGAACGGCGGCGTAACGATCGGCAGGATCGACATCAGCTTCAGCACGCCGGAATAGCGGTGGCCGCCACGCTGCACGACGAGCGCGAAGACGAGTCCAAGCAGCGTCGACAGCACGCCGACGATCGTCGCGAGCAATGCCGAATTGATGGCCACACCGCAGCGCGTGCCGCCACCCAGGCAACCGACGCCCCAGATATCCTCGGTCAGTAGCCGCTGCGCCGCGAGCTGAGGCGCGAACTGGCCCTTCGCATCGAACACCGCCGCGACCAGCGCCCGGGCCACGGGATAGAAGATGAAGATGGCCAGCAGCGCGGCGATGACGACGACGATCGTCGCCACCGTCGGGTCGCCTGCGAACACGCCGCGCCGCGCGATCGCCCGCGCAAAGCACACGGCGAGCGCACTCAGCGCGATCGCGGCGCCCGGCCCAAACGATGGCCCGGTGGGCCCGATCGCGAAGGCGGCCGCGAACGCCCAGAGGACCGCGACGCCCGACGCGAGCGCCGTGATACGGTCGTATTCCACCACCGCGCAGACCAGCGCCAGGACCGCCAGGGAGAGCAACGGCCACATCGCGCTGTCGCCACCGGTGGCACGCAACAGCGCCGACGCACCGCCGTCGGCGCCCCAAGGCACCAATACAAGCGCAACAAGCGCGACCGCGGCGACGTAGATCGTCGCGCGATCGCGCGCCGCCGGCACGAAGACGGCCAGCGTAGGCGCGGAGGTGGCCACGTGCCGCTTTGGCTACTTGGGAAGCGTCGATACTTCCTTGTCCCACTTTGTCAACAATCGCGTGCGTTCGGCGGACGACCCGTATTTGGCAAAATCGTAGTTGATGAGCTTGATCTCGTTCAGCTTGGGCGCCTGTGGCGGCGTCGGAGCTGACTTGTTCGACGGCACTTGGTACGCCTTGGCCTGCGCGCCGATCGCTTGCGCTTCCGCAGTAAGCGCCCAGTCGTACCACTTCTTGGCGTTTTCCATGTTCTTGGCGCCCTTGATGATGCTCATGCTGCCGATCTCGTAGCCGGTGCCTTCGCATGGCGCCACGATCTTCACCGGCGCGCCGTTGACCACCTGCATCACGGCGTCATGCAGGAACGTGATCCCGACCATGCTCTCCCCGGTCGCTGCGGCGCGTGCCGGCGCCGCACCCGACTTCGTGTACTGGTTGATGTTCTTGTGCAATGCCTTCAGGTATTCGAACGCCTTGTCCTCGCCCATCAGCTGCACGAGCGTGGCCAGCATCGTGTAGGACGTTCCCGAGGAGTTGGGATTCGCCACCTGGATCTCGTCCTTGAAAGCCGGCTTGGTGAGATCGGACCAGCACTTAGGCTCCGGAATGTTCTTCTTCTTGACCTGATCCAGGTTGTAGCTGTAACCCAAAGCGCCCGCATAGATGCCGACGGTCCGGAATTTGGAGGCCTCCGCCTGGCGTACTGCCCAATCCTGCAGTTCGGCCATCTTCGGCGACTTGTAGGTTTCGGTGAGCCCTTCCTCGGCGGCTTGAAGATGCGGGTCCCCGGTGCCCCCCCACCACACATCACCGCGTGGATTCGCCGCCTCCGCCTTGATCTGCGCGTAGAACTCGCCCGCGCTCTTGCGCGTCATCAGCACCTTGATGCCGGTGGCCTTTTCGAACGCGGCCACCATCGGTCGGCACCACTCCTCCTGCACCGTGCAATACACGACGACTTCACCCTGTGCCGCGGCGGTCAGCGGTGCCGCCAGGACGAGCGCGGGCACGACGGCGCGAAGCCATTTCAACATGTGCATGATTCCTCCTCGTTTCAGCTTGTAGTGGAAATGCCGATAACGTCCGCAAGCTTAGCGCAAAGCGCCGCGTTGGTCGCGATCAGCGGATTGCCGGCGACAAGTCCGTCCCCGGCGAAGAACTCGTTGGTGAAGCCGCCCGCTTCGCGCACCAGAACGATGCCCGCGGCACAGTCCCACGCGTTGATGTGCAGCTCGCAGTACGCTTCGGCAGCCCCGGCGGCGACGTCGGCCAAACCCAGCGCGCCCGAGCCCGCGCGGCGGATCGCGGCGCCCGCCTCGAGCACCCGCGAGAGCAATGCAACGTAGTCGGCGGCGCTGCGACGCGTGGACCAGCCGCATTCGACGGTCGCCGCGGTCATCTCGGCGCACGGGCTGACCGCGAGCCGCTCGCCGTCGCGCTCGGCGCCTTCGCCGGTCGCCGCCGCGTACAGCCAGTCGTGGCTCGGGTCGTAGATCGCGCCCAGCGTCGGCACGCCGCGCTCGAGATAGCCGATCGACACGCAATAGCGCGGCAGCCCGCGCGCGTAGTTGGCGGTGCCGTCGATCGGATCGATCAGCCACAGCCGGTC
>JBDTNR010000536.1:0-2629 GCA_039933655.1 Betaproteobacteria bacterium
TTCGCGCCTTGGGACGGCCCGGCGCCGCGAATGACGCCGCTCACTTGGCCGCTCCGGCGCGCGGCGCCACGTTCGCCGCGAGCCCTGCCGCCTGCCGGTCGGTGTGGCACTCGAAGCAGTCGAGCTTGACCGCCGCGTAGCGGTGGCAGCCCTCGCAAAACGCGTCCTTGCTGCCGGTGACGCGCCCCGTCTGCGGGCTCGCATGGCAGTTCACGCAGTTGGCGAGGCTGTGCTGCGTCGTCCGCACGCCTTCGTGCACGGTGCGGTCGCGGTGGTGCTTCAGGATCTCCATGTGATTGCGCAACATGAACGGCGTGTCCTCGACGCACTTGCCAGGCGCGCTGATGGCGACCGTCGGCTTCGGCACGCGTGATGTCGCGGTATCGGCCGCAACAGCTCCCACCGCCGCGCACGCGAAGCAGGCGAGCGCGACCAGCGCGCCGAGTCCGCGCATTCGACTGCTGCCCCCTGTGGCGCCGGGCCGCATCATCCCGCTACTCGCCGAGCCCCATCTGGATGTAGCCGGTCGGGCAGACATCCATGCAGATATGGCAGCCGATGCACTTGTCGTAGTCGGTGTACACGTAGCGGCCGGTCGTCGCGTCCTTCTTCGGCACTCGCGCCACCGCAAGCTGCGGGCAGTACACGACGCAGTTGTCGCACTCGAAGCACTGGCCGCAGCTCATGCAGCGCTTGGCTTCGGCCACGGCGTCGGCCTCGGAGAGCGGATCCAGCCTCTCCTCGAAGTTGCCGAGCGCCGACTCCCGCGTCAGCGTGGTGACGTTGCGCCTGAGGCGCGGTGTGAACCCGAAGTGGCCGAGATACAGCTCGTCGTGCGGGATCACGTAGCGATCGGAGCGATTGTCGTAGTTGTGGATGCCAACATTCGTGGTGTCGGTAGCGAGAATCGGCTCGTGCGTCTCGCTAAACGTCAACCCCTTCTCGATCATCTTGCGTTGCAGGTCGAACGCGTGGACGTCGATCTTCGGCCGCTTGCCCTGCTCCTCGCCGCGCAGGAAGCGATCGATGCCATCCGCCGCGATCGCGCCGTGGCCGATGGCCGTGGTCAACAGGTGCGGGCGCAGCACGTCGCCGCCGGCGAACGTTCCCGGCTTGCTTCCGACCTGGTAGTTCCTGTCGGCGGTCACCGCGCCGCGACCGTTGTCGAACTCCTCAAGACCGGTGAAATCGACCGCCTGGCCGATCGCCGATACGATGAGGTCGGCGGGGATGTCCTCCTCGCTGCCCTCGATCACCTTGATCTCGAGCTTCGCGCCGACGATCTTCGCCTCGCAGCGCGCGACGCGCAGCGCGACGCCGCGGCCATTCTCGTCCTTGACCACGCACACCGGCGCGAGACCGCCACGGATCGCGATGCCTTCAGCTTGTGCCTGCTCGATCTCGTGCTTGTTCGCCTGCATCTTGTCGACGTTGAACACGGACGTCAGCGTGACCTCCGCGCCCTGCTTCGCCGACACCGACGCCACGTCGTGCGCCAAGTGCCCGGCGATCGCGAGTTCGGCGAAATCGGTCGGCTTCGCGTGCCCGATGTGTCCAAGGCGCCTGGCGACGGTGGCGACGTCGATCGACGTGTCACCGCCGCCGATGACCACGACGTGCTTGCCGACATGCTGCAATCGACCATCGTTGAAGGCCCTCAGGAACGACGTCGCGGTGACGACGTTCGGGGCGTCGCCGCCGGGCGCGGGCAACGGACGTCCCGACTGCGCGCCCATGCCCAGAAACACCGCGTCGAATTGCTCGCGCAGCGATTCCAGCGTGACGTCGGTGCCGATCCGGCATTTCAACCGGATGGCGACCCCCATGTCGACGATCCGCTGGATCTCGGCGTCGAGCACCTCGCGTGGGGTGCGGAAGCCGGGGATGCCGTACCGCATCATCCCGCCCAGATGCTCGTGTTCGTCGAACACCGTGACCGCGTGGCCCATCTTCCTGAGCTGGTACGCGCACGATAGCCCGGCGGGACCCCCGCCGATGACCGCGACCTTCTTGTCCGTCTGCACCGCAGGCACGGCGAACCCGAGCTTGTTCTCGATCGCGTACTCGCCGAGGAAATGCTCGACGGAGTTGATGCCGACGTGGTCCTCGACCTCGTTGCGGTTGCAGCCGGTCTCGCACGGCGCCGGGCATACGCGTCCCATGACCGACGGAAACGGGTTGGCCTCGGTGAGCCGCCGCCACGCGTATTCCTGCCACTTCACTCCCGCCGGTGGTTTCTCGATGCCGCGCACGATGTTGAGATAGCCGCGGATGTCCTCGCCGGACGGGCAGCTGCCCTGGCACGGCGGCGTGGACTGAATGTACGTCGGGCACTTGTGGGACCAGCTCGCCTGGAAGATCTGCTCGCGCCACGACTCCCATTTCGCGTCACCGTCCTTGTAGCGGCGGAACGTGAGCTTCTCTGTCGTCGGGCCTGGTGGTGTGGACATTGCTTGATCTCCGGTCAATTGCCTTGCAGTCGGACGGCCTGCGGCCGTCGATCAATGTTGGTCGCCCAGCCGGATCGCCGTGCTGACGAGCTGATGCACGCCACCGACCATGCCCATCTTGAATCCGTAGTACGGCAGCACCTTGGTGAACTGCGCCTTGCAGATCGCGCAGATCGTCG
>JBDTNR010000537.1:0-2609 GCA_039933655.1 Betaproteobacteria bacterium
GCCGTCCCTCGTCGCCCGCACCGCCACGCTTGCGCTGACGCAGGCGACACTGCCCGCCGTGCGCGTGCTGGCCGCGCAGGGCGTGGCGCGGGCGCTCGCCGCCGATCGACATCTCGCCGCCGGGCTGATGGTGCGCGCGGGCGATATCGTGCATGCCGGGCTCGCAGCTGACGCCGCGCGGCCGCGCGCCCAATCCGCATGAGCGGCACCGCGAACTTCCATTGCCCTTGCCCTGGCCGCGAAACGCCCGCTGCCGGCGCTTCCACTTCCCGGACACGATGAAAGTATTCGGCTTCGCCGGCTGGTCCGGCAGCGGCAAGACGACGCTGATCGAGCGGCTGATCCCGTTGCTGGTCGCGCGCGCCGGGACGGTGTCGCTCATCAAGCATGCCCATCATGAATTCGAGGTCGACCAGCCGGGAAAGGATTCGTGGCGCCACCGGCAGGCGGGCTGCGTGGAGGTGCTCGTGAGTTCGGCGCGGCGGTTCGCGCTGATGCACGAGCTGCGCGGCGCGCCGGAATTGACGCTGCCGCAGGCGCTGGCCCGGCTGTCCCCCTGCGCGCTGGCGCTGGTGGAGGGTTACAAGACCTTTCCGCTGCCCAAGCTCGAAATCTGGCGGCCCGACGTCGGCAAGCCGTTGCTGCATCCGCGGGACCCGGCCATCCTCGCCGTCGCCACCGATTCCCCCAGCACGCTGTCCGCAACGCGGCTGCCCGTCTTTGATCTGGCCGCTCTGGACGAAATAGCAACGTTCGTCCTCCGCGAGGCCGCCGATTGGCCCGTCGCCGATTGACGACGGAAAGGCGCAGGAGTAGGTTGAACTTGCGGGGCGTCGCGTAGACCAAGACAGTGCGCCGGTTCGTGTAGAAAGCCGCGGATAGCATGCAGAGCAGTTCTGTAAATTATGCAAAAACATATACTTACACCAATCCTGGCCGTCCTGCTGGCGCTCGCGGCACCCGTGATGGCCGCCGATCCCGCGCCTGCGTCTGCCGAGGCGGCCGGATTTTATGGCGGCGTCTCGCTGCGCAATGGCGGCGGCGGGGGTGACGGTCTCACGCTCGGTCCCGTCAGCTCGGTGTGGAACAGGTTCGCCATGCCCGTGGCCGAGGATTCCGGCGCGCGTACGCTCGCCTATGGCGGCTATCGCTGGGCGAACGACCTGGCGCTGGAAGCGGCCGTGGGGACGTTCGACCGCTATTCGCTGCAGCCGGCGCTACCCGGCAACCGCCGTGGTGTCGGGCTCGCCCTGGCCAACGACGGCGACCCGGCCGCCAAGGCGTGGAACGTCGACGTGTACACGAGCTGGGAGTTCCGCAAGAGCTTGTCGCTGTACGGACGCTTAGGCTATGCGCAGAGCGACGCCACGCCGCTCGCGTACACGCCGGGATTCGTCAGCGACGTCCGGCGCGCGCGCGATGGCGTGAGCTACGGCCTCGGCTTGCGCTACGAACTGTCGTCGGCCTTGGGACTGCGACTCGAATATGCGCGCTTTTCCCGGTTGCCTGGCGAAGTGGTCGGCGGGCTGATCCCCGAGAACGACCAATTGCAGATCGGCGTGCAATTCCGCTTCTAGCATACTGCGGCAATGCCGGCGCGGGTGCCCGGCCTATAATCACGACGCCGGTAGATGCCGGCGTTTTGCTTGAAACATACCGATGCCCGAGTCGCCTCCCGCCGTCATCGCCGCCGTCACGGTGCGCGTCGTCTATCTCGCCCGTTTGCGCGAGGCGTTCGGCATGAGTGGTGAAAAGCTCGAACTCGCCAGAGGGCCGCCGACGGTGGCCGCCGTCCTGGCGACGCTGCGCGCGCGCGGCGGAGCGTGGGACCAGGAACTCGCCGGCGGTCGCGCCGTTCGCGTGGCCCTCAATCATCAGCTGGTGCCTGCCGAGGCGCTCGTCGCCGACGGCGATGAAGTGGCGCTGTTGCCACCGGTTACCGGCGGCTGACGCGGCGCGGATCCGATGACCGTCCACATCCAGACCGCCGACTTCGACGCCGGCCGCGAGATCGCCGCGTTGCGCGCCGGCGACCCGCTCGTGGGCGCGGTCGCATCGTTCATCGGTACCGTGCGCGATGTCAACGACGCCGCGACGGTGCAACTGATGACGCTCGAGCACTACCCGGGCATGACCGAGAAGGCGCTGGCCGCGATCGTCGACGAGGCGCGCGCACGCTTCGACATCATCGACGCGCTCGTCATCCACCGCATCGGCGAGTTGCGGCCGACCGACCAGATCGTGCTGGTCGCCGTCACCAGCGGGCATCGTGGCGACGCGTTCGATGCGTGCCGGTTCATCATGGACTATCTGAAGACGCGCGCGCCGTTCTGGAAAAAAGAAGTCAACGCCAACGGCGCGCGCTGGGTCGACGCGCGCGTCGCCGACGACGAAGCCGCGGCGCGCTGGGAGACGCCGCGCTGAGGATGGCGCAGGCGGTCCGACTACTTGACCGGTCTCCCCTGCCTGCCTACCATCGCGGTTTCCGCATTCGCCAGCGCGGCTGTCCCGCCGCAGCACCGCGTGGCGCGCGTTCATCCCCATCGAAGCGCTTTGGTCATGCGTCGTCGCCGCTCCTATTCGCTCGCCTGTTGAACGTCCAATGACGG
>JBDTNR010000538.1:0-2602 GCA_039933655.1 Betaproteobacteria bacterium
GGCACGGCACGCGCCGCCCGACATCCGGGAGGCGGGCGCGGTGCCGGCCGCGTCGACCCGATGCCGGGGCGAACCGCGCGGCCCGCGCAAGGTAGAATCGGTGAGCCCGCGCCCTCGCGCTCGGCACCGTCGATGCCCTTCAACATTCCCATCGCGCTGACCTGGCTGCGGATCGTCATGATCCCGGTCTTCGTCGCCGTCTACTACCTGCCGGACACGTGGCTGATGCCGGTGGCCAAGAACTGGACGGCGATGTCGATTTTCGCGGTGGCGGCCATCACCGACTGGCTCGACGGCTACCTCGCGCGCAGGTGGGGCGAGACCAGCGCGTTCGGCGCGTTCCTCGACCCGGTGGCCGACAAGCTGATGGTCGCCGCGGCGCTGATCCTCTTAGTCCAGCTCAATCGCGCCGAGGCCTACCTCGCGATCATCATCATCGGCCGCGAGATCGCGATTTCGGCGCTGCGCGAATGGATGGCGCAGCTCGGCAAGACCAAGAACGTGGCGGTCGCGTTCATCGGCAAGGTGAAGACCGCGTCGCAGATGACGGCCATCATCGCGCTGTTGTTGTGGGAGCCCGTCATACCCGGTCTGTCGACGCCGGTGCTCGGTACCATCGCGCTGTGGGTGGCGGCGGTGCTGACGCTGTGGTCGATGTTCCACTACCTGCGGTTGGCAGCTCCGCACTTCGGGCAGGACCCTGGGACCGACGTCGCCCATAGCACGCTTGGGTCCAAGCCGAAGGACTGACATGGGGCGATCGCGGGCATAGTGACCCCGCTGCCGCCGCGCCTGTTGCGCTTGCACATCGAAGCCAGCAAGGCCGAGTTGCGCAAGATCACGCTCCACGGCCTCTATACGACAGGGGCGACCACCGGCCGCAGCCGACTCTGGTCCGCGCCATGGTTTTGCGCGTTGCAGCATGACCATTGTCACGATTTAGGTACACACTCTCGTCCCACCGCATCGCCAGAATGCGGGAAAGCCCGACGCGAGCCGCCGATGCCCTACCTTTCCATCGCAGAATTGTCCGTCTCCTACGCGGGCACGCGGGTGCTCGACCACGTGAGCTTAAGCGTGGAGCGCGGCGAGATGATCGCGCTGCTGGGCAGCTCCGGCTGCGGCAAGACCACGCTGCTGCGGGCGATCGCCGGCTTCGTCATTCCCGACGAAGGCACGATCAGCGTCGGCGGCGTCGACATCACGCGGATGCCGCCGGAAAAGCGCGAAACCGCGATGATGTTCCAGTCGTACGCACTGTGGCCGCACATGACGGTGGCCGGCAACATCGGCTACGGACTGAAGATGCGCGGCTGGGCCGGCGACGCGATCGCCAAGCGCGTCGGCGAAATGCTGAAGCTGCTGCAACTCGAGGGTTTCACGCAGCGCCCGGTGACGCAGCTCTCCGGCGGCCAGCGCCAGCGCGTGGCGCTCGGGCGCGCGCTCGCCGTCGACCCGCACCTGCTGCTGCTCGACGAGCCGATGTCCAACCTCGACTACAAGGTGCGCCTCGAACTGCGCCACGAACTGCGCGCGCTGCAGCGGCGCATCGGCATCACCGCCGTGTACGTCACGCACGATCGCGAGGAGGCGCTGACGCTTGCCGACCGCATCGCGGTGATCGACGCCGGCCGCATCGTGCAGCTCGGCACGCCGGAGGATATCTTCCACAAGCCGGAGAGCGCGTTCGTCGCGGGCTTCATGGGCGCCGACAACGCCCTCGATCTGATGCATACGGAAGGCGGCATGCTGGCCGCCGCAGTGGCTGGCACGCCGGCCGCGGCGCGGCTGCGCGCGCATTTTCGCAGCGATGCGGCGACACTCGCCATGCGCGGTACCGGCCACGCGGCCGATGCGCTGCTGCTGGCGGGGGTCGTCGCGCAATCGGTCTACGTCGGCCACGGTTATCGCTATCGCGTCCGCACCGACGATGCCGAAGTGTGGGTCCAGGCGCCGGAACGCGTCGCCGAGGGTACGGCGGCGACCGTCGTCGTCCCGCGCGAGGCGCTCCTGTTGTTTCCCAGTGGCAATCCCTAGGAGGTGATCATGCAGTTCCGCACATTGTTCGCAGTGGGTACGCTGGCCGCGGCGCTCGCCGCGCCCGGCGCGGTCGGCGCGCAGACGCTCAACGTGGTGACCGCCGGCGACCAGAACATGGTCGACTACGTCAACAACTATCTCGGGCCGAAGTTCGAGAAGATGAACCCGGGCGTCAAGGTGCGGGCAGTGGGCACGGGCCCGGGGGACGGCGGTTCGCAGAAGATCTACGAAAAGCTGTCCGCGCAGCAGAAGGCAGGTTCGGCAACGTGGGATACGGACGTCGCCGTCGTCCATCAGCGCGGCGCGGCGACGATGGTCGATGAAAAATTGCTGATGCCGTACCGCAACGACGTCGCAGCGGGCAAGCTCGTGTCGCGTGACACGGCGAAGAACGCGCTCGGCGCCAACGTCGACGGTTATGTGCTGCCGATGTTCCACAGCCAGATCGCGTTCGCGTACAACCCGGACCTCGTGAAGGCGCCGCCGAAGTCGTTCGCCGAGTTGACCGAATGGGTGAAGAAGAACCCGAAGCAGTTCGGCTACAACGGCGTCAAGGGCGGCA
>JBDTNR010000539.1:0-2601 GCA_039933655.1 Betaproteobacteria bacterium
GGCGCGGGACCGCTTCCGCCGGTGATCACTTGCGACAGCGGCGCGCTGGTCGATCCCGGGGCGGTGCGGCTGCCGCCGTAGACGGCGGTGAGGCTGTGCGTGCCCACGGCGAGGGAGGTGGTGTTGCAGAGCGCGGTCTTGGTGTTGCCCGCGCCCGTCAGCGGTACCGCGGCGCAGCCGGCGATGGAACCGGCGCCGTCCTTGAAGTTGACGTTGCCCGTGGGATTGAAGGCAGTCACGGTGGCGGTAAGCGCGACGTTGGCGCCCGCGGCAGCGGGGTTCGTCGCGCTCGTCAGCGTCGTGCCGTTGGCCGGATTGATGACCTGCGACAGCGCCGGGCTGCTCGATGTAGCGTTATTGCCATCGCCACCGTACGTCGCGACGATGCTGTGGGTGCCGACGGTGAGGCTGCTGGTCTGGCATTGCGCCGTCCGCGCATCGCCCGAACCCGTCAGCGCTACGGCGGCGCAGTTCGCGATCGAGTTTCCGCCATCCTTGAAATTGACGGTGCCTGTCGGGGCATTGCCGGCCACCGTCGCCGTGAAGGTGACGGTCGCGCCGCTGGTGGCCGGGTTCGCGGAACTCGCGAGCGTCGTGCCGGTGCTCTGGGCGGCGGCCACGGCGGCGGCCGCGTCGAGTATTCCGGAGCCGCACAGGGCCGTCGTGCAATTGCAGGTGCTGCCCTGCGGAATCGGGCTGCAGGCCGGCCCGGGCGTGGGGAACACGCGTGCCGTGGTCTGGAGCTTCTGGAGCACCAGCGCCGGCGTGAGCGCGGGATTCACCGACAGCATCAGCGATACGACGCCGGCCACGTGGGGTGTTGCCATGCTGGTGCCGGCGTAGTTCGCGTAGTTGTGGCCGTTCGGGTTGGGGCTCGTGGGCCCGCTGTTCAGCGTCGACAGGATGTCGGTATCGGAGCCGTCGGCCGAGCCGCCGGCGGCGGCGATCTCGACCGCGGCCCCATAGTTGCTGTACCAGGAGCGCCGTCCGGTCTTGTTCGTCGCCGCCACGGTCACGACGCCGCTGCAGCTCGCCGGGCTGAAGCCGGATGCGTTGGCGTTGTTGTTGCCGGCAGCGACCACGACCACCGCGCCGAGCCCGAGCGCCGTGTTGATGGCGTTCTGCGAGGCGGGGTCGCAGCTTCCGCCGCCGCCTAAGCTCAAGTTCAGCACACGTGCCGGATTCGGATTGGCGGGCACCCCCGCCACGCTGCCACCGGCGGCCCACACCATCGCGGCAGCGATGTCGCTGTTGTAGCCGCCGCACTTTCCGAGCACGCGCAGCGGGACGATCTTGCTGACCCAGTTGATGCCGGCGATCCCCATGCCGTTGTTCGGCGTGGCTCCGATGGTGCCGGCCACATGCGTACCGTGGAACGAGCTGTTGTCCGCGCCGCAGCCCTGGAACCAGTCGTACGGAGGCGACTGAAGCTGCGCCGGCGTCGGGGCATTTTCGGCGGACGTCACCCAGTCGCCGGCATCGGCGGCGTCGCCGTCACGGCTCGCCAGGTCGGGCGACTGTGTCTGGTTCGACCACGTGCAGGGACCGGGCTGGGCATCGTTGCCAACAGCGCAGTCGGCGATCATGTCGTAGCCGCCGACGAAGCGTCCGGCGAGGTCAGGATGATTGACGAGGGCGCCCGTGTCGATTACCGATACGTTGATGCCAGCCGAACCGGTCGTGATGTCCCACGCCGCCTGCACGTTGATCCCACCGACAGCGTCGAAGAGGTCCCATTGGTAACCGCCGCCGCAGGCGGCCACGCTGGCCGATGCGTAGCAGGGGTCGGTGGGGACGAGTTGCGCCGTCCGGATGTAGTCGGGTTGCGCGTAATCGACATCCGGTTCGAGCGCGATCCGCGCCGCGATCGCCTCCACTTCCGCGATCGGCAGTCGCTGCATCATTTGCAGCACGTTCGCGCCATCGGGCGCGCCGCGGAGCCAGGCGACCGGTCGACCGGCGACGATCGTCAGCCGATCGATGTCGTTCGACGCGAGCGCAATTCCGGCCGCCGCGATCGTGGTACGCGTCGCGTCGCGATACTTGACGACGAGTCGGTCCGTGGGACGTCCCGTGGTGTCGGGAATGGGCGCTCCGGGGGCGACATTCGCGTACAGCACGCCGGGTTCGAGGCGGACGCGATTGATTGCCACGCGTGCGGCATCGAGGTCGAGTGGCGTCGGAAACACCAGCCTGAACGCGCCGTCCCGCGTCTGCCCGGAGGTCGTGAGCGCAAGGCCGGTTGCGGTCTGCACGGCCTGTTGGACGGCGGCGTCAGTCGATGGCAGCGCATCGGCGTTGAACTTGACGACAATCGCGTCGACCGTGGCTCCGGTGCCCGCGGCGGAGATCGGCGCCACGACACCCAACGCGCATGCGGCGGCGAGCATCCAGCGCAGCATCGATGTCACGAAGTGGCCACGGCCGGGGGCGTGCAGAAAGGAGAAGGCGTTCATGGTTTTCCGGGTAGGGATTGGCGACCCGCGACGTGCGTGCGCGAGCGGCATTATGCCCGTGTCATTGCGCGGCCGCCATTGGAATTGCCGGGCGCTGACGGGCGGACGAAGCGGCTGGAACGAACGTCGTCGCCGCCACGCCAGG
>JBDTNR010000540.1:0-2594 GCA_039933655.1 Betaproteobacteria bacterium
CGGCCCTGACCGGCCGGGCATCGTCAGCCTGCTGTCCGCCAAGGCGCAGGGGTTCGGCGCGAACTGGGCTGGCAGTCGGATGGCGAGCCTCGCCGGCCAGTTCGCCGGCATGGTGCATTTTGAGGTCCCGCCGGAGAACGCCGACGCGCTGGCGGCGGCCCTGCAGGCACTTGAGTCCGCGGACCTGAAAATCGTCATCGAGAAAAGCGGCGGTAGCGCCGTCCCCGCCGGCCGCCGCGTGGTGAAGCTCGAAGTCGTCGGCGACGACCGGCCCGGCATCGTCCGCGATCTGTCGGGCGCGCTGGCGCAGCGTGGCGTCTCCATCGTCGAACTGCATACGGAAATCGTCAGTGGCGCGATGACGGCCGAGCACCTGTTCAAGGTGAAGACCGTGTTGCTCGTGCCGCAGAACGTGAGCAACGACGAGGTGCGGCACGCGCTCGAGGCACTCGCCAACGAAATGATGGTCGACATCGCGCTCGGCAACCACGCCGCTGGCGACTGACACCGCGGCGCCCGGGCGCGGAAAGCAAGACACGTTCCGCCGGGCTCGCCGCGGCGAATATTCCGCATTTGCCCGCCTTTGGGCCGCGCAGCCCCAGGGATTGCACCCGAACGGGGCTCCGCCGTCTTTTATTCCGCCGTCATTTGGAATAGTGTGTGGGACCAGCGTAGCAGGCTGGCATTCTCTCGCCGTATCTTCAATGGGGGCAACTATGAAAACGAGCAAACGCCTGACTCTTCTGGTGGGCGCACTGGCGGCGCTCCTGCCGTTCGGCACGGCAACTGTGCATGCGGCGACCGTCATCAATCCTGCCACTGGAATCTCCGCGGGAATGAGCACCGGGTTCGACCAGGTGATCGACAACATGGTCCGGGACCGCGTAACGGCCGAAAAGCTGTCGCCGGCGGACGCTCGCATCGCGCGCGAGCAGATGCAATTGCAATTCCGGTCGCTGACCGGCGCCGAGCAGCAGCGATTGCTGAATCTGGTCCGCGACCACGGCGTCGAGGAAGGCGGCGCGCGAGCGGCGATGGTGCTGTCGACCCTCGTGCAAGCCACCGCGCGACAGGTGCTGGCGGAGGCGCAGGCCGCGGAGCAGGCGGCGCAGGGCAATGTCCAGGCGCAGGGCATCCAGCCCAAGATCGGTGGCGCCGACGGCGACCTCATCTTCGTGCCGACGGTGGGGCCCTGCCGGATCTACGATTCGCGGAACGGCCCGGGACAGTTGGCGTCCCTGAGCGCGAGGCAGATCTATGGGTTCTCCAACGTTGGGGGATATAACTTCGCGTCCGATCAGGGCGGCACCGGCATTGCCGGCAGCGGCAATTGCGCTGGAACCGTCCATTCGCTTCCGGTCTCCAACTATCCCATTGCCGTCGTCGCGACCGTCGGTGTCGTCAACGTGGTGACGTCGGGATCGATGCGGGCGTGGAATGGCGGCACGACGCTGACGGTGGGCGGCATACTCGGCTGGAACCCCGGCGACGTGCTGGCCAACACGACCGTCATTCCGATGGACCGCAACATCGCCGCCTATCCGGGCAGCGGAAGCAAGCGCGACTTCGGGCTCTTCAACAACTCGGGCGGCCCCGTCGACATCATCGTCGACGTCGTGGGTTATTTCACGGTGAACAAGGCGGCGGCGCTGGATTGCCAATACATTTCCCAGGGTCCGTCGACGCCCGTCCCCGCGGGCACCACGGTGGTCATCGCGCCCGATGCGTGTCCGACCGGATACAGACAGATGGTGTCGGCACCCTACGGCATCAACTACGGCGTGCACGTCGTCCGTGTGAACGTGGCGGGTTGTCGCATGGGCAATTTCGTCGCCGGCTCGCCTGGCGCGTGGTGCGACTCCTTCTGCTGCCGCGTTCCCGGCAAGTGACCTGACGCTTTCAATTCAGGCAACGACGCCCGGAGGGATTCCCTCCGGGCGTTTTTTCTTGGGCGTTACAGCGGGTTTGCGCGCGAAGCGCCGCCCACGACAGCCGGAGTAGCGCGCGTCAGTCGCCGATCTGCTGCAGCAGGTACAGCCGCTGGTAGATGCCGCCGTCCATCGCCATCAGCTCGACGTGCGTGCCCTGCTCCGCGATGCGGCCGTGATTGAGCACGACGATGCGGTCGGCGGCGCGGATCGTCGACAGCCGGTGCGCGATCGCGATCACCGTCGTTTTCGCCTGCAATTCCTCCAGCGCGGCCTGCACCTCTTGCTCCGTCTCGCTGTCGATCCGCGACGTCGCCTCGTCGAGGAACAGCACGCGCGGCTCCCCGGCGAGCGCGCGCGCCACGGCGATCAGCTGCTTCTGCCCGGACGACAGCCGGGCGCCGCCCTCGCCCAGCGGCGTGTCGTAGCCGCGTTCCAGCCGTTCGATGAACCCATGCGCGCGGGCCGCCCGCGCGGCAGCCACAATCGCGGACTCGGGCAGGCCGCGGCCCATGTCGATGTTTTCGCGCGCGCTCGCGGCGAGCAGGAACGGCTCCTGCGGAACGAGGCCGATGTCGGCACGAAAATGGGCGTCGCCAATCTCGTTGACGGAAATGCCGTCGATCTCGATGCGCCCCGATTGCGGCGTGTAGAAGCGCAGCAGCA
>JBDTNR010000541.1:0-2589 GCA_039933655.1 Betaproteobacteria bacterium
TGCCGGCGTAGATGTCCTCGGAGTTCTCGCGGAAGATCACCATGTCGGTCTTCTCCGGCTCCTTCACCGGCGACGGCACGCCCTTGAAGTAGCGGACCGGGCGCAGGCAGACGTAGAGGTCGAGCTGCTGGCGCAGCGCAACGTTCAGCGACCGGATCCCGCCGCCGACAGGCGTGGTCAACGGTCCCTTGATCGACACGACGAAGTCCTTGAGGATCGACAGCGTTTCGTCGGGCAGCCAGACATCCGGGCCGTAGATCTTCGTCGACTTCTCGCCGGCGTAGATTTCCATCCAGTGGATCCTGCGCTTGCCGCCGTAGGCCTTCGCGACTGCTGCATCGACCACCTTGATCATGACCGGCGTGATGTCGAAACCGGTGCCGTCCCCTTCGATGTAGGGGATGATCGGGTTGTCCGGGACCGTGAGGCTGTAGTCCGCGTTGACGGTGATCTTGGTGCCACCGGCGGGCACCTTGACGTGCTGATAGCTGGACATGGAAGCTCCTGGAACGACTTGCTTTCAAAGAATGCGAAGTTGCCGCGGGGCGGCTCGGAATGCCGCCGCGCGAAGCCCTTGATTATCCGCGAACTTGAAAAATCATGCCATGCCGCAACCCCGGCGCGCCGAGCGCGCCGCCGGGAACGGCTTGATCCTGCTCAACAAACCCTATGGCGTGCTGTGCCAGTTCACCGACGCCGAAGGGCGGCCGACGCTTGCCGACTACATCGAGGTCCGCGACGTCTATCCGGCCGGTCGACTGGATGCCGACAGCGAAGGGCTGGTGGTGCTGACGGCGGACGGTGCGCTGCAGAAGCGGATCAGCGATCCACGCCACAAGCTGCGCAAGACGTACTGGGTCCAGGTCGAGGGCACGGCGAGCCTGGAGCAGGTCGCGGCGCTGGCGCGGGGCGCCGCGCTGGCGGACGGCACGACGCAGCCGGCGCAGGTGCGGGCGATCGCGGAACCTGCCGCGCTGTGGCCGCGCGACCCGCCGATCCGCGTACGCAGGATCATTCCGACGTGCTGGCTCGAGATTGCGATCACCGAGGGCCGCAACCGGCAGGTGCGGCGAATGACCGCAGCCGTGGGCCTGCCGACGCTGCGCCTCATTCGCCATGCGATCGGCGACTGGACGCTCGCGGGACTGCCGCCAGGGGCGTCCCGCAGGGCAGCCGTGCTATGATCGCGCGCCGTTTTCGATTGCCGCGTCCTCGCTGTCGATGAGCCGCGCGCAGGCCTTCTGGCCTCCTTTTTTTCCCTTCCGTCCGCGCACGTTGCAGCCCGTCCTGTTCCCCTGATGATCCGCCGCCTATTTGCCCGCCTGCTCCCCGGTCGGCCGTCCCGCGACCCGCGCATCTATCGCGCCGACACGCACCCGGTGCGCCGCGACCAGGTGCCGCGGGGCGCGCGGCAGGTCACCGAAAAGCTGCAGGAGGCGGGCTTTCGCGCGTTCATCGTCGGTGGCGCCGTCCGCGATCTGCTACTCGGCCTGACGCCCAAGGACTTCGACATCGCGACGAACGCGACGCCCGAGCAGATCAAGCCACTGTTCCGCCGCGCGTACATCATCGGCCGCCGCTTCCGCCTCGTGCACGTCCATGCGGGCGCCGAGGTGCTCGAGGTGTCAACGTTCCGCGCGCCGCAAAAGGCCGAGGAGGCCACCGACGAGCACGGGCGCCTGCTGACGGACAACGTCTACGGCTCGCAGGCCGAGGATGCGGCGCGGCGGGACTTCACGATCAACGCGCTGTACTTCGACCCGTCGTCGGAGGAAATCTGGGACTACGTCGGCGGTGTGACCGACGTCCGCGCGCGGCGCCTGAAGCTGATCGGCGCGCCGGTCACCCGCTTCCGCGAGGATCCGGTACGGATGCTGCGCGCCGTGCGCCTCGCCGCCAAGGTCGGCTGCGCGATCGACCCCAAGACCGCGGCGCCCATCCCCAAACTCGCGAGCCTCATCCAGAACGTCCCGCCGGCGCGATTGTTCGACGAAATGCAGAAGCTCCTGCTGTCGGGCCACGCGACCGAGACGCTGCAAAGCCTGCGCACGCACGGCCTGTCGCACGGCCTCCTGCCGCTGCTCGACATGATCATGGAGCAGCCGCTCGGTCCCAAGTTCATCGAGGTCGCGCTGGCCGGCACCGATGCGCGCGTCCGCGCGGGCAAGCCCGTGTCGCCGGCGTTCCTGTTCGCCACGCTGCTGTGGCACGAGGTGCTGCAGCAATGGAACGTGGCCAAGGCGAAAGGCGACAAGCCGCTGCCCGCATTGTTCGACGCGATGGACCGCGTGCTCGGAGCGCAGGCCGAACGCATCTCCATTCCGCGCCGCTTCGAGGCGGCGATCAAGGAGATCTGGTCGCTGCAGCCGCGCTTCGAGCAGCGCGCGGGCGCGCGGCCGTACCGGCTGCTCGAGCACGAGCGCTTTCGCGCGGCGTACGACTTCCTGGCGTTGCGCGGCGAATCCGGCGAAGTGCTGCAGGCGCTTGTCGACTGGTGGACGAAGTTCCAGGACGCGAGCGACGGCGAGCGCGAGGCGATGCTGAAGCCCGAGGAGGCGCCGAAGAAGGGCGGCCGGCGATCGCGCGGCC
>JBDTNR010000542.1:0-2585 GCA_039933655.1 Betaproteobacteria bacterium
AACATGTCGATGAATGCCGGCGCCGCCGCCCCGAGATCGTACGCGGCGGGGTCGAGCACCCATTCGTGCATGATCCCGACCATCAGCGCGTGCAGCGCCTGCGTCGCGAGGCGGGGATCGGTGTCCGCCGGCAACTGACCCAGTTCGGCGCCGCGCCGCAGGATGTCCTCGATCTGCGTCAGGCACTCGCCGCGTTCCTGCCGGTGCGCGCGTGCAAGACCCGCCAGTTCGTCGACCAGCTCGCTCTTGTGGAAGACGATCTCGAACACGTTCTGCGCGCGCGTATCACCGGCCAGGCTCTGCAGCGCGCCGATCGAAAGCGCGCGCAGCGTGCCCAGCGGATCCGAGCACGTGCCATTGCCCGTGGTCTCGAACATCGCGTCGAGCGGCAGCGTCGCGCGGTCGCACATGGCGCGGAAGAGATCGGCCTTGTCCTTGAAGTGCCAGTACACGGCACCGCGAGTGAGACCCGCCGCGGCGGCCACTTCCGATAGCGACGTCCGGGTGACTCCGCGCTCGCGAAAGATGACCTCGGCGGCATCGAGCAGCCGTTCGCGGGTGACTTGAGCCTCTTCCTTGGTCCTGCGTGCCATGACGAAGTCCGGTTCTTTCCAGAAACTACTTTACAAACATTCGTGATTGTATGTAATCTATGTTCCCTTGGCAAGTTGCAGTGCAGCAAACGCGCTGCCGACCCTTACGTCAGGAGTCCTCGATGCCGCACCCCGCCCGCACCCGCGCGCTTCGCGCCCTCCCCTTCGTTCTGGCCGCCCTGGTTGCCGCGTGCGGGCAGTCCCAGCAAGGGGGAGGATTCCACGGCTTTCCGCCGCCCGAGGTGACGACGATCAAGCTGGCGCCGAAAACGTTGCCGGCCAATTACGAGTACGTCGGCCAGACCACGGGCTCGAAGGAGGTCGAGGTGCGTGCGCGCGTCACCGGCATTCTCGAGCGGAAGATGTTCCAGGAGGGCGCGCCGGTCAAAGCGGGCCAGCAACTCTTTCTCATCGATCCGAAGCCCCTGCAGGCGCAGGCGGCGGCGCTCGAGGCCGACGTCGCCCGCGCGCAAGCGCAGAAGGCGCAGGCCGAACGCGAGCTCGCACGCTTGAAGCCTCTCGCCGAGCGTCGCGCCGTTGGCCAGAAGGAGGCCGACGACGCACTGTCCAACGTCGAGGTCGCCGACGCGACGGTCAAGGCCGCGCAGGCAAAGCTTGCCGAGCTCATGCTGCACCTGGGCTACACGAAAGTGCTGGCGCCGATCTCGGGGCTGTCGAGCCGCGCGCCCAAGTCCGAAGGCAGCCTCGTGACGGCCAACGAAACGCTGCTGACGACGGTCTCGCAGGTCGATCCGATGTGGATTCCGTTCGCCGTGGCCGAAAACGAGCAGCTGGCGCTGAACCGGGCGGTGAAGGAAGGGCGCCTGACGCTGCCGAAGAATTTCGCATTCGACGTCGCCGTGCAGCTCGCCGACGGCTCGACGCTGGAGCGCAAGGGACGCATCAACTTCGCCGACACGCGGATCAACCCGTCCACCGGCACCTTCGAGCTGCGCGCCGAAGTGCAGAACGCCGACAACCTGCTGAAGCCGGGCCAGTTCGTTCGCGTGAAGCTGATGGGGGCCGTGCGCAACAACGCGCTGGCGGTGCCGCAGATCGCCGTCCTCGACGGCCCGCAAGGCAAGTTCGTCTACGTCACCGGCAAGGACAAGGACGGCAAGGACATCGCCGTCGCGCGCCCGGTCAGCCTGGGCGAGTGGGCCGTCGCCGACGGCACGAACCTGTGGATCGTCGAAACCGGATTGAAGGCCGGCGAGGACGTGATCGTCGACGGCCTGTCCAAGTTGCGCCCCGGCGCGCCGATCAAGCTCGGCGGCGCCCCGCCTGCCGGCGGTGGGACGCCCGGCGCGGCAACGCCCGGTGCCACGGCGCCGAACACAACGCCGCCGGCGCCCGCCGCCAAGGATGCGCCGGCCCCGGCCGCTCCGAAGTCGTAACCCACAGACGGCGACCCCACCATGCTCTCGCGCTTTTTCATCGACCGCCCGATCTTCGCCGCGGTCATCTCGATCTTCCTGGTGCTGGCCGGCCTCGCCGCCATGCGCACGCTGCCCGTCGCGCAATACCCGGAGATCGCTCCGCCCGTCGTGACCGTGCAGGCGATCTATCCTGGCGCTTCCGCCCAAGTGGTCGAGCAGACGGTCGCCGCGCCGATCGAGAATGCGATCAACGGCATTCCGGGCATGATGTACATGAGCTCGAATTCCGCGTCGAACGGCGTCGTGCAGATCCAGGTGACGTTCGAGATCGGCACCGACATCGATATCGCTTCGGTCAACGTCAACAACCGCGTGAAGCAGGTCGAGCAGCGGCTGCCGGAGGAAGTGCGCCGCCAGGGCGTCACCGTGGAACGCGGCAGCTCGTCGTTCCTGCAGGTCGTCGCGTTCTATTCGCCCGACAACCGCTACACCGACCTCTTCACGTCGAACTACGTGACGCTGAACGTGCTCGACGAGATCAAGCGTCTGCCGGGCACGACCAACGTGCAGATCTTCGGCGCCAAGGATTACGCGATGCGCATCTGGCTGCGGC
>JBDTNR010000543.1:0-2573 GCA_039933655.1 Betaproteobacteria bacterium
CCTCGTCGAACAGCAGCTTGGTGAAGCCCTCGTCGCGGCCGTTGGCGATCGCGCGGCCCGATGCGGTCCACGGGAACACCGCCTTGCCGTACTTGATGCCCTGCGCCTTGCACTGGTCTTCGGTGAGACCCGCCCACGCGACCTCGGGATCGGTGTACGCCACCGACGGAATCTGCCGCGCGTCGAAGAACGATTTCTCGCCGTGCGCGGCCTCCGCGGCAACGTGCGCCTCGTGCACGGCCTTGTGCGCGAGCATCGGCTGCCCGACAATGTCGCCGATCGCGAAGATGTGCGCGACGTTGGTCCGCATCTGCCTGTCGACCGGGATGAAGCCGCGGTCGGTCACCGCCACGGCCGCCTTGGCGGCCTCGATGACCTTGCCGTTGGGGCTGCGACCCACCGCAACCAGCACGAGGTCGTACACCTGCTGTTCCTTCGGCGCGTTCTCGCCCTCGAGCCCGACCTCGATGCCGGCGGCCGTCGCCTTGGCCGACACGGTCTTCGTCTTCAGCATCACCTTGTCGAAGCGCGATGCATTCTTCTTCTCCCAGACCTTCACGAGGTCGCGGTCGGCGCCGGCCATCATGATGTCGAGCATCTCGACCACGTCGATCCGGGTGCCGAGCGTCGAATAGACGGTCGCCATCTCGAGGCCGATGATGCCGGCACCGACGACGAGCATCCGCTTAGGAACGGACTTCAGCTCGAGGGCGCCGGTGGAATCGACGACGCGCGGATCGTCGGGCATGAACGGCAGCTTCATCGCCTGGCTGCCGGCGGCGATGATCGCCTTCCGGAAGCGCAGGACCTTCTTTTCGCCGGTCGTGCCGCGGCCGCGGCCGCTCGTGAGCTCGACCTCGACGTGATACGAGTCGAGAAAGCGTCCGACGCCGTGCACGACCTGCACCTTCCGGAGCTTGGCCATTGCCGCCAGGCCGCTCGTGAGCTTCTTGACGACGCCGTCCTTGAATCCGCGCAGCGCGTCGATGTCGACTTCCGGCGCCGCATAGCGGATGCCGTGGTGGCCGAGCGCCTTGACTTCGTCCATCACGCTTGCCGTATGCAACAGCGCCTTCGACGGAATGCAGCCCACGTTGAGGCATACGCCGCCCAGCGTGTGATAACGCTCGACCAGCACGGTGTTCATGCCGAGATCGGCGCTGCGGAATGCGGCGGAATAACCGCCGGGTCCTGCGCCAAGCACGAGCATCTCGCATTCAAAATCGACCGCACCCTTGTAGGTGGAGATGGCCGGTGTTGCCGTCACCCCCGGTCCCTCCCCCGCGGGGAGAGGGGAAGGCGAGGTCGACGCGGCGCCGGCACCTGCAGCACCACTCCCGCCCGCACCTGCTCCCGCTGCGCCACCTGCGCCTGCCGCACCGGCCGCACTGCCTGCGCCCGCCGCACTACCCGCGCCCATGGCAGCGCTTCCCTTCCCGCCTGCGGGAGAGGGTTGGGGTGAGGGTGCCGACGCCATCGAAGTCGCCAGCGTCAGGATGACGCTGCCTTCGCTGACCTTGTCGCCCGCCTTCACCTTCAGCGCAACGATCTTCCCCTGCGCCGGCGACGGCACGTCCATCGTCGCCTTGTCGGATTCGAGCGTGACCAGCGCGTCCTCGGCCTGCACCGTGTCGCCCGCCTTCACCAGAACTTCGATGACCGGGATGTCCTTGAAATCGCCGATATCGGGCACGCGCACCTCGATCGTCGCGGCCGCTGCGGCCGCCGGCGGCGGTGCGGGCGCGGCCGGCGCGTCACCCTTGCCCGTTGCGCGCGACGGCGCGGTGGCCGGCGCCGAACCCGTCTCCACCGTCAGCACCAGCGAGCCCTCGGACAGTTTGTCGCCGACCTTGACGTTGATCACTTTCACGACGCCGGCGACCGGCGAAGGCACGTCCATCGTCGCCTTGTCGGATTCGAGCGACACGAGCGAATCCTCGGCCTTCACGGTGTCGCCCGCCTTGACGAGGACTTCGATGACCGGGACGTCCTTGAAGTCGCCGATGTCGGGGACCTTCACTTCGATTATCGCCATTCGCCATTCCCTTTTTCACAGGAGTCGCCGAGGCACAGAGCGCGATCTCGCCGGCTTTCCCGGCGCCTTGAGCGCCTCTTTGCAGATGATCTACAGCACCACGCGCCGCATGTCGGCGAGCAGTCCGCCGAAGTGATTGTTGAACCGCGCGGCGGACGCGCCGTCGATGACGCGGTGGTCCCAGGACAGCGACAGCGGCAGCATGAACCGCCATGACGACGTCCTGCCGTCGTGCGACACCTGCCGCCACGCCGAGCGGCAGACGCCCATGATCGCGACTTCCGGCGCGTTGATGATCGGCGTGAAGTAGACGCCGCCGATGCCACCCAGGCTCGAGATGGTGAACGTGCCGCCCTGCATCTGCTCGGGCTTCAGCTTGCCGTCGCGCGCGAGCTTCGCAAGCTCGCCCATTTCCTTCGCAATGTCGAGCACGCCTTTCTGGTCCGCGTTGCGGATCACCGGCACCACGAGACCCTGCGGCGTGTCGGCGGCAAAACCGATGTGGAAGTATTTCTTCAGAATCAGGTTGTCGCCATCG
>JBDTNR010000544.1:0-2569 GCA_039933655.1 Betaproteobacteria bacterium
TCCCCGCCTTCGCGGGGACGACAATATGGGAATGAACAGCGTTCACGCAAACCGGAAACAACCTCCTGAAGCTTAACAATTAGTGGCCTTCGAGGAAGGCTTCGGCGTCGAGCGCGGCCATGCAGCCGGTGCCGGCGGACGTCACAGCCTGCCGGTAGACGTGATCGGCGACGTCGCCCGCGGCGAACACGCCCGGAACAGACGTGGCCGTGGCGTTGCCTTCCGCGCCGCCCTTGACCTTGATGTAGCCGCCGCCCATGTCGACCTGGCCCTCGAAGATCTGCGTGTTGGGCGTGTGTCCGATGGCGATGAAGACGCCGTGGACGGGGATGTCGTGTGTCGCGTTCGTCTTGGTCGACTTCAGGCGCACGCCGGTGACGCCGGAATCGTCCCCCAGCACTTCGTCGAGCGTATGGTCCCACAGCACGCTCATGTTGCCGGTGCCCTTGGTCTTCGCCAGCAGGCGGTCGATCAGGATCGCCTCCGCGCGGAACTTGTCGCGGCGGTGGACCACCGTCACTTTTTTCGCGATGTTCGACAGGTACAGCGCCTCCTCGACGGCGGTGTTGCCGCCGCCGACGACCACCACTTCCTGCCCCTTGTAGAAGAAGCCGTCGCAGGTCGCGCAGGCGGAGACGCCCTTGCCCATGAACGCCTCTTCCGACGGCAGGCCCAGGTAGCGCGCCGACGCGCCGGTGGCGATGATCAGCGCGTCGCACGTGTATTCGCCGGAATCGCCGATCAGCCGGAATGGCCGCTCGCCGAGCTTCACCGTGTGGATGTGGTCGAACACCTGTTCGGTCGCGAAGCGCTCCGCATGCTTCTGGAAACGCGCCATCAGGTCCGGTCCCTGCACGCCGTCGGCATCGGCCGGCCAGTTGTCGACGTCGGTCGTCGTCATCAGCTGCCCGCCCTGCGCGAGGCCGGTGATCAGGACGGGCGAGAGGTTGGCGCGCGCGGCGTATACTGCCGCGGTGTAGCCGGCGGGGCCGGAGCCCAGGATGATCAATCGGGCGTGCTTGGTGGACATCGGGTTCTCGCTGGGCAAAAAAGCATTCGAGTGTAGACCATCTTGGGGCGCGTCCCGGCCGGTTCAAAGACGGGCCACGGAATCCTTCCGCCGGTCTCGCGCCCCCTTTTCGCCGGCTCGCCGCCGCGTATAATGCGGTTGATGAAGTTTATGCGGCAACTCGATGTTTTTCAATAGAAACACTGCGAACACCCGGCGGGTGAGCGACGCCGACGGCGGGCTGTCGCCGCGTTTCGCGCGGCTCGTGCGCGAGTCGTGGTGGCTGCTGGTCGTCGCGGCCTTTGCGTTTCTCGCGCTCACCCTCGCGACCTACGCGACGGACGATCCCGGCTGGTCGACCACCGGCACCGGCGGCGACGTGAGGAACGCCGGCGGTCCCGTTGGCGCGTGGCTGTCGGACCTGTTGCGCTACCTGTTCGGGCTGTCGACGTGGTGGCTGGTTATCGGCGGCGTCGTGCTGATCGTGGCGGGACTGCGCCGCGTCGTGCGTCCCGACGAGGAGTCCGACCATCCGCTGCTGCTGGGCGTCATCGGCTTCGCGCTGGTATTGCTGACGAGCGCCGCGCTCGAATCGATCCGGCTGTGGACACTGACGGTGAAGCCCTTCGCGGCCGGCGGCGTGTTGGGCGATGCCATCGGCCAGGGCACGGCGCGGGCGCTGGGCTTCAACGGTGCGACCCTCTTGCTGCTGGTCCTGCTGGCCGTGGGCCTGTCGCTGCTGTTCGGCATTTCGTGGCTCAAGGTGATGGAACGCATCGGCGCCGGTGTCGAATCGCTGATCAGTACGGTGCGTCGCCGCCGCGAGGAGGCCTTCGATCGCCGCATCGGCGAGGAGGCGCTCGCCGAGCGCGAGCATATCGTCGAGCAGTTGCGCGAGGTCGACGTCGAGCGCGAGCCGGTCGTCGTCGTGCCGCCGGTGATCCACGTGCCCAAGTCCGAGCGGGTCGTGAAGGAGCGACAGCGGCCACTCTTCACCGACATGCCGGATTCGAGGCTGCCGCCGCTCGCGCTGCTCGAAGAGGCGCCGCCGACGCAGGAAAGCGTCAGCAACGAGACGCTCGACTACACGTCGCGGCTCATCGAACGCAAGCTGGCCGACTTCGGCGTCAGCGCGAAAGTGTTGGCTGCATATCCGGGGCCGGTCATCACGCGCTACGAGATCGAGCCGGCCGTCGGCGTGAAGGGTGCGCAGATCGTCAACCTGATCAAGGACCTCGCCCGCGCGCTGTCGGTGGTGTCGATCCGGCTGGTCGAGACGATTCCCGGCAAGTCGTGCATGGGGCTCGAGCTGCCGAACCCGCGGCGGCAGATGGTGAAGCTGGTCGAGATTCTTTCATCGGCCACCTACAACGACACGTCAGGCGCGCTGACGCTGGCGCTGGGCAAGGACATCGCCGGCAAGCCGATCGTGGCGGATCTCGCGCGGATGCCGCACCTGCTGGTGGCCGGTACCACAGGTTCGGGCAAGTCGGTGGCGGTGAACGCGATGATCCTGTCGCTGCTCTACAAGGCCGAACCGAAGGACGTGCGCCTCATCCT
>JBDTNR010000545.1:0-2563 GCA_039933655.1 Betaproteobacteria bacterium
TCAAGTTCATCTGGGATGTCGTGTCGCGGATCAAGATCGGCGACAAGGGCAAGGCCTATGTCGTGGACGGCAAGGGCTTCCTGGTGGCGGACCCCGACATCGGCCTCGTGCTGCGCAAGACCAATCTTGCCGAGTTGCCGCACGTGAGGGCCGCGCTCGAGAATCGCGGCAGCGATGACCAGTCGGTGATGTCACAGGATCTCACCGGTACGCCGATGCTCGTGTCCGACGCGCGCATCGAACCGCTGAACTGGATTGTCTTCGTCGAGCAGCCGGTGTCGGAGGTCTACGCCAAGCTCAATGCGTCGATCATGCGCACCGTGTTGCTGCTGGTGGTGGGGCTCGTGATCTCGGCCCTTGGCGCGCTGGCTCTCGCGCGCGGGATGGTGCGGCCGATCCGGACACTCTCCGAAGGCGCGCAGCGGATCGGCGAGGGCAACCTCGACCAGAAGATCGACGTGCACACCGGCGACGAGCTGGAGGCGCTGGCCGACCGTTTCAACCGGATGTCGGGACAGTTGAAGGAGTCGTACGCCGGCCTGGAGCGCAAGGTCGACGAGCGCACGCACGAGCTCACCAATTCTCTCGAGCAACAGACAGCGATCAGCGAGATCCTGCGGGTGATCTCCAGTTCGCCGACCAATGTCCAGCCGGTCCTCGACGCCGTCGCCAAGCGTGCCGCGGATCTCTGCCGGGCGCCCTTTGCGCGTGTCATGCTGATTGAAGGCGACGTGATGGTGCCGCGGGGCGAGCATTGGAGCGAGATCTTCGACGACCAGGCAGCCCGCAAGACCAAGCCGATACCATTGAAGCGCAGCTCGATCACCGGTCGCGCCGCGCTCGAACGCGAAACGATCCACATCGCGGACATCGTGCCGCTGCTCGACAGCGAGTTTCCGGATGCGAAGGACAACATGCTGGCCTTCGGCTGCCGCGCGGTGCTGGCAGTGCCGCTGATGCGGGAAGGCGGCGCCTACGGGGGCATCCTCATTGCGCGCATGCACCCCGGCCTGTTCCCGCCCGACCAGGTCGCGCTGGTGCAGACGTTCGCGCGGCAGGCGGCGATCGCGATCGACAACGTGCGCCTGTTCAACGAGACCAGGACCGCGCTCGAGCAGCAGACGGCCATCAGCGAAATCCTCCGCGTGATCTCCGGCTCGCCGACCGATGTGCAACCCGTGCTGGATGCCGTTGCCGAGCGCGCGCTGAAGCTTTGCAACGCCGCGCAGTCCGTCATCGCGCTGGTCGAAGGCGCTGACATCCGGTTTGTTTCCGGGTACGGCAGTACGACTAACGCGGTCGGCGAGGTCGTGCCATTGACGCGCGGCCTGGTGATCGGCCGCGCGATCATCGATGGCGCGCTGATTCACGTGGAGGACCTGGCGACTGCCGCCACGGACGAGTATCCGGCCGGCCGCGAGATGCAGAAGCGCATCGGCCACCACACGACGATCGCGGTCCCGTTGCTGCGCGAGGGTCGCGCAATTGGCGCGATCGCGCTATGGCGCATGGAAACGCGGCCGTTCACCGACAAGGAGATCTCTCTGGTCCAGACGTTCGCCGACCAGTCGGCGCTGGCCATCGACAACGTGCGCCTGTTCAACGAGACAAAGGAAGCGCTCGACCAGCAACGCGCGTCGGGTGAGGTGCTGGCCGCGATCAGCAACTCGATTGCCGATACTTCGCCGGTCTTCGAGCGAATTCTCGCAAGCTGTGAGTCGCTGTTCGCCGGCAAGGTCGGGCAGATCACGATCGTCGGTGACGACGGGATGGTTCGGCAGGCTGCCTACCACGGACCCGGGCTGGCGGTCATGTCGAAGATCTTTCCGTTCCCGCTCGACGCGACCTCGGCCACCGGGCTCTCCATCGAGCGCCGCGCGGTGCTGCACTATCCGGATATCGACCTTGACGAGAACGTGCCGCCGATCGCCCGCGCCGGATGGAACGCCCAGGGACTCCGGGCACTGATGGTCGCGCCAATGATCTGGGAAGGGAAGGGCGTAGGCGCCATATTCGTCGGCAGGGAGAATCCCGGCGCGTACTCGGCCAAGGACATCGCGCTGCTGCGCACGTTCGCCGACCAAGCGGTGATCGCCATCCAGAATGCCCGGCTGTTCGGCGAGATCCAGGAGAAGAGCCAGCTGCTCGAGGTCGCCAACAAGCACAAGTCGGCGTTCCTCGCGAGCATGTCGCACGAGCTGCGCACGCCGCTGAACGCGATCATCGGCTTTTCGGAGGTACTCCTCGCGCGGCTCTTCGGCGAGCTCAACGACAAGCAGGAGGACTATCTGAAGGACATCCATACTTCCGGCCGCCACTTGCTGAACCTGATCAACGACGTGCTCGACCTGTCGAAGGTGGAGGCGGGACGGATGGACCTCGACCTGTCGACGTTCGACCTGCCGGCCGCGCTCGGCGATGCGATGACGCTCGTCCGCGAACGCGCGACCAAGCATGGCATCGCGCTCAAGCTCGACGTGGCAACAGGGTTGGGCGCCATCGCCGCCGACGAGCGCAAGTTCAAGCAGATCCTCGTCAACCTGCTGTCCAACGCCGTGAAGTT
>JBDTNR010000546.1:0-2562 GCA_039933655.1 Betaproteobacteria bacterium
GCAGCCCTATCTCGACTTCATGCGCCACGTGCGCGACCACGGCCAGCGCAAGGACGATCGTACCGGCACCGGCACGCTATCGGTGTTCGGCCACCAGATGCGGTTCGATCTGGCGCACGGCTTCCCGCTGCCGACGACGAAAAAGGTCCACACGAAGTCGATCGTCCATGAGCTCCTGTGGTTCCTCAAGGGCGACACCAACATCGGCTACCTGAAGTCCCACGGCGTGTCGATCTGGAACGAATGGGCGGATGCAAACGGCGACCTGGGGCCAGTCTACGGTTACCAATGGCGGTCGTGGCCGGCACCCGACGGACGCCACATCGACCAGCTCGCGAATGTGGTCGCGGAAATCCGGCGCAACCCGGACTCGCGCCGGCTGATCGTATCGGCGTGGAATGTCGGCGACATTCCGCGAATGAAGCTCCCGCCGTGCCACGCCTTCTTCCAGTTCTACGTCGCGGACGGCCGGCTGTCGTGCCAGCTGTATCAGCGCAGCGCCGACATCTTCCTCGGCGTCCCCTTCAACATCGCGTCATACGCGCTGCTGACGCACATGGTCGCGCAGCAGTGCGACCTCGCCGCCGGCGAATTCATATGGACGGGCGGCGACTGCCACCTCTACCTGAATCACCTGGACCAGGTCGAGGCGCAACTCGCGCGAGCACCCTATCCGTTGCCGCGTCTGGTGCTCGAGCGCCGCCCGCCGACACTCTTCGACTATGTGTACGACGACATCAGGTTCGTCGACTACCAGAGCCATCCGGCGCTGAAGGCTCCAGTCGCCATCTGACCCATTCGCGCGACGGGATCAGCCGACGTGCTGATGCAGGAACAGGAGCGTCCGTTCGCGTGCGCTGGCGGCCGCCGCCGCGTCGTATGAGCCGCGCTGGTCGCAGTTGAAGCCGTGGCCCGCCGGATACAGGTGGACCGTCGCCGTCGGATGCGCGGCGGCGAGCGCCTGCACGCCGGCGAGCGGAATCATCGCGTCCTGCTCGCCGAAATGGGCGAGCACCGGTACCCGCGGCGCGTCTCCGATCGCGTCGGGCATGCCGCCGCCGTAGTAACTGATCGCGCAAGCAAGGCCCGGCATCCGCGCTGCGGCGAGCCAGGCAAGCAGTCCGCCCCAGCAGTAGCCGATCACGCCGACGTTGCCCGCTCCCGCGGCTACGACGCGGGCGGCCGCGATGTCGGCCAATGCCGCGTCCGCCCCAGCGCGTCCGCGCAGTCCCCGGCCACGGGCGATGTCCGCGGGCGTGTAGCCCAGGTCCACGCCGGGCTCGTAACGGTCGAAGATCGCCGGCGCTACAGCGAGATAACCGTCGGCGGCAAAGCCGTCGCAGACGCTTCTGATGTGGCTGTTGACCCCGAAGATTTCCTGAACCACCACCAGACCGCCACGCGGTGTCCCGGCGGGGTCGGCCCGGTACGCCGCGAGATTCGCGCCGTCGGCGGCCGTCAGTTCGATCCACTTGCCCATGTCGTCCGGCTCCTGTTGGAAGCAGCCGGCATTGTCGCATCCGGAATTTGCGGCGAGCCGTCAGCACGCGCGCTCCGGAGGTTTCCGCTGTGACCCATCACCTGGGGTCGCGAACGCGATGCGGCAAAGAACCAAAAAAAAGCCCGCCGGGAGGAATGGTAGCGGGCAAGGGGGATTCCGATGACCGGAGCATTGACCCACTCCGCGAGGCCCGGGCATGACGCTGCCCGGAGGCGTAAAAAGGTCAGGTGCGCATCAGACGATGCTCCGCGCGGCGCTGACGCGCTCGGCGAGTTCTTCCAGCGCGGCCTTCTGCGCGCCCGTGTCCTCGTCGCGCAGCGGATGCCCCGCGTCGCGGCGCGCTCCCGCGGATTCGGGAAGCCAGAACTTGGAGAACTCCGGTGCGAACGTGTCCATTGCGGCCTCGACGGTGGAAAACACCTGCTTGCCAAACAATAAGCAAACGATGTGCCAACGTCAGGAGCGGGTGTCGAAGAGCCCGTAACGAAAGGACTTTCACCAATGAAAGTGGCGGGCGGGGTCACCGCGGCGGCAGCGCCGCGAAAGCGCGCCGTGCCGGCCGAAATGTCGCAATCTGCCGACAGCAAGCATGACAATAGCATCAAGCTGCTGATTCGATGGGCTAAAGCGTGTCGCCCGCGCCCGACAGCCAAAAACTGCAAGGCGCCTGCGGATTCAGGTCTTCGCCTCCTTGAACATCGACGGCTCGAGGCTGTGCCGCTGCAGCAGCTTGTAGAACTCGGTTCGATTGCGCTTTGCAAGCTGCGCCGCCTGCGTGACGTTGCCGCCGGTGATTTTCAGCAGCCGGACCAGGTAATCGCGCTCGAACGACTTGCGCGCCTCCTCGAAGGGCACGAGCGCGGCGGCGTCCTCCTTCAGCGCGTTTTGCACCAGGGTGGCGGAGATCATCGTCGTCGTCGTCAATGCCAGCGCCTGCTCGAGCAGATTGAGCAGTTGCCGGACGTTCCCCGGCCACGGCGCGGCGACGAGCATCGCCATCGCATCCGGCGCCAGCGTGGGCGTCGGCTTGCGATAGCGCTCGGCGAGCCGCCGCAGGAAAT
>JBDTNR010000547.1:0-2562 GCA_039933655.1 Betaproteobacteria bacterium
CGGGCGCGACGTCGAACCGGCCGCTGGCGTATGCCGGCAGTGCCGACACCGCCACCGGCAGCAGTAGCAGCAACAACGCGGGGGAAGCCCGATGAACGGCCCGCCGCCGAGTGACCTGGCGCTCTTCTGGGCCGGCGTGATCGCGTTTTCGATCATCGTCTACGTGATCCTCGACGGCTTCGATCTCGGCGTCGGCATCCTGTTCGGCACCGCCGGCGACGAAGCCCGGCGCGTCGCGATGATGAACACGATCGCGCCGTTCTGGGACGGCAACGAGACCTGGCTCGTGATCGTCGGCGCCGGGCTGTTCGCGACCTTCCCTGCCGTCTATGCGGTCTTCCTGGGCGCGTTCTACATCCCGGTGCTGCTGCTGCTCATCGGGCTGATCTTTCGCGGCGTGGCGTTCGAGTTCCGAAACCGCAGCCAGAGCATGCGCCGGCTGTGGGACGCAGGCTTCGTTATCGGCTCGGTCGTCGTCGCCTTCGTCCAGGGCGCGGCGGTCGGCGCGATGATGCGCGGCATCGCGGTCACTGACGATCAGTTCGCCGGCAGGTCGTTCGACTGGCTGCACCCGTTTTCGGTGCTGACCGGCGTCGGTCTCGTCTTCGGCTACGCGCTGCTCGGCGCGGGCTGGCTCGTCGTCAAGAGCGACGGCGAGTTGCGCGATTGGGCCTATGCGCGAATCCGCTGGCTCGTCGGCATCGTCTTCGTCCTCATCGGCCTCGCCTTCGCCGTCGTCCTGACGGTCGATGCCGGCGCCATTGCCCAGGGCCATCTGCGCGATCGTGGGTGGGGCTGGGCGTTGCCCGTTCTGGGCGTGGCGGCGCTCGCCGCGGCGTGGTGGGGTGCGGCACGGCGGCGCGACCATCTGCCGTTCACCTTCAGCGTGCTGTTCTTCCTCGCCGCGTTCGCCACGCTCGGCGTGATGTTCTGGCCGTTCATGGTGCCGTACGCGCTCACTGTCGGCGGTGCCGCGGCGCCGGAAGAATCGCTGCGCTTCCTGTTCTACGGCGCCGTCGTCGTGCTGCCGGTGATCGTGATCTACACCATCGGCGTCTATTGGGTCTTTCGCGGCAAGGTGCACAGCGGCTACAGTTGAAGCCCATTCCACGCAAAGAGTTGGAGGAAACGAATGAGCACATTGGTGGTGGTGAGTTACGACAAGGAATTCCAGGCCGAAGAAGTCCGCCTCAAGCTGCGCAAGCTGCAGAAGGACTACTTGATCGACCTCGAAGATGCGGTCGTTGCGACGAAGAACGCGAAGGGCAAGATCAAGCTCCACCAGGCGATGAACCTGACGGGCGCCGGCGCCCTGAGCGGCGGCTTCTGGGGCGCGCTGATCGGGCTGATCTTCATGATGCCGCTGCTCGGCGCGGCGGTCGGCGCAAGCGCTGGCGCTGTATCGGGCGCGCTGACCGACCTCGGTATCGACGACAAGTTCATGACGGACCTCGCAAGCCAGATGCAGCCCGGCGGCTCGGTGCTCTTCGTGCTCGCGCATGGTGCAACACCCGACAAGGTGCTCGAAGAATTGAAGGGCACCGGCGGCAAGATCCTCAAGACCTCGCTGACGCACGAGGACGAGGCCAAGCTGCAGGCGGCGCTGAGCGGCACCAAGTCCTAGCCGCCCGTCCCGCCCGGAGAAACCTACGATGCGCGGCACGCTCTATCTGCTGGTGCTGATCGCGCTCTTTGTCGGCGTCGTGATCTGGGCGTTCGGCCGCAAGCGCAAGAAGCGCTTCGAGGCCGACGCGCGCATCCCGTTCAAGGACGACGACTGAACGCCGCGGCACACCCGGCGACCCACCTCGTCGATGACGCGGCGACGGTCGATGGTGTGATCGTCGCAGTCCGCGGCAGCATCGTCGATGTGCGCTTTGCCGGGCAAAAGCTGCCGCCGATCCGCACGTTGTTGCGCGCCGGCGGCGCGGACGGGTTCGGGGAAGGTGTAGCGATCGAAGTGCTGACGCAACTCGACGCGTCTCGCGTGCGCGGCATCGCCCTGGCGCCGACGCAAGGGCTTGCGCGCGGCATGCGCGTCGTCGATACCGGTGCGCCTCTGCAAGCGCCCGTCGGCAAGGCGATCCGCTCGCGCATGTTCGATGTCTTCGGCCGTGCGATCGACGGCAAGGCGCAGCCCGCGGGCGTCGAATGGCGATCGGTGCACCGCGAGCCGCCGCCGCTCATCGAGCGCTCCACGACGTCGAAGATCTTCGAGACCGGCATCAAGGCGATCGACGTCCTCGTGCCGCTCGAAACCGGCGGCAAGGCGGGCCTGTTCGGCGGTGCGGGCGTTGGCAAGACGGTGCTGCTGACCGAGATGATCCACAACATGGTCGGCAAGCACGAGGGCGTCAGCATCTTCTGCGGCATCGGCGAACGCTGCCGCGAGGGCGAGGAGCTTTACCGCGAGATGCAGGAGGCAGGCGTCCTCGGGCACATGGTGATGCTCTTCGGCCAGATGAACGAGCCGCCCGGTGCGCGCTTTCGCGTCGGCCACGCGGCGCTGACGATGGCCGAGTACTTTCGCGACGACGAGCAGCGCGACGTGCTGCTGCTGAT
>JBDTNR010000548.1:0-2557 GCA_039933655.1 Betaproteobacteria bacterium
TGCACATGACCGTGCATTCGCTGACCAAGTCGGCGATCTTCTTCACCGTCGGCCATGCGACGCAGAAGACCGGCACGCAGGTGATGGACAACATCCGCGGCCTCATCACGATCAGCCCGCTGCTCGGCTGGGGGCTCGCGATCGGCACGCTCGCGATCCTCGGCATGCCGCCCTTCGGCGTGTTCGCCAGCGAATTCCTGATCCTCACCACCGCGATGCGCGAGCAGCCGTGGGCAACGCCCTTCCTGCTCGGCGCGCTCGGACTCGCGTTCGCGGCCGTCTTCTCGAAAGTGCAGCCGATGGTGTTCGGCGAAACCAACGCCAAGCGACTGCCGCTGCGGCCGTCGATGATTCCCGTCTTCACGCATCTGGCACTGGTACTTATGCTGGGACTGTGGATTCCGCCGTTTCTCGCCGACTGGTACCGGCAGGCGGCACGGTTGATCGGATGATGGCGAAGGACGCCTTGCGATGAACCTGTCACCGCTCGGACTCACCGCGGCCGCGCAGCCCGCGGGGATCCCCGCGCGCAGGGCCGCGGCGAACTCGGGCCAACTGCTCGCGGCCTGCCGCCTCGCCTGGGAACAGGGCGGCCAGCTCGTCGCGCTCTGGTTGTCCGACGAGCGTGATCGCAACCGCGGCTACTGCCTGCGCGTCGTGCTGCAGGACACGGACGGACTGACGCTGCTCGAGCACACGATGCCCGACGGCGACGTCCACTATCCGGACCTCGCGACCATCTTCCCGGCCGCGAACCGGATGCAGCGCGCCGCCTTCGACCTGATAGGCATTCCGTCCGATGGCGACGACCAGCGGCCGTGGACGTGGATGGCGGCCTGGCCGATCGACCAGTTTCCGCTGCGCCGCGATTTCGTCGCGTCGCCGCAGTGGCAGCCGGGCGAAGAGGAATACGGCTTCGTCAAGGTCGAGGGTGACGGCGTGCACGAGATTCCGGTCGGGCCCGTTCACGCCGGCACCATCGAGCCCGGCCAGTTCCGCTTCCAGGTCGTCGGCGAAAAGGTGCTGCGGCTCGAGGAACGGCTGTCGTGGACGCACAAGGGCATCGAGAAGCGCTTCGAGACCATGCCGCTCGCCGATGGCTATCGACTCGCCGGCCGCGCCTCGGGCGACAGCACCGTCGCCTATGCGTGGGCGTATGCGCAGGCGCTCGAGGCGATCGCCGAGACCGTGGTGCCGCCGCGCGCCGCCGCGCTGCGCGCGCTGCTGCTCGAGCGCGAGCGCATCGCCAATCACCTGGGCGACCTGGGCGCGCTGGGCAACGACGCGGGATTCGCGTTCGGCCTCGCCCAGTTTTCGCGCCTCAAGGAAGACGTGCTGCGGACCAACCTCGCGGCATTTGGCCACCGGCTGCTCATGGATACGGTCGTGCCGGGTGGCGTTTCGTCCGACCTCGCCGACGGGCACGTCGAGCGCATCCGCGACGAATGCGCGATGCTGGAAAGCCAGTTGCGCATCGTGCACGACATCTACGACGAGCACGCCGGCGTGCAGGATCGCTTCCGCACCTGCGGACGCGTCACGCCGGAACTCGCGCAGAAGCTGGGACTCAGCGGCTTGGCCGGGCGCGCCAGCGGACAGGCGCGCGACCTGCGCTGCGATTTTCCCGTCGCGCCCTACGACACGCTCGAAGTACGCAAGGTGACGTCCATCGCGGGCGACGTCGCTGCGCGGGTGGCCAACCGTTTCGGCGAGGTCACCGAATCGCTGCGACTGGTGCGCGCACTGCTCGACGCGCTGCCCGCGGGACCCGTCAGCGTGAAAGTCCCGCAGGTCCCCGTCCACAAGATCGGACTGGGCTACATCGAAGGCTGGCGCGGTCCGGTACTGCTGGCGCTCACGAGCGGGCCCGACAACACGATCCGGCGCTGCCATCCGCACGACCCGTCGTGGCAGAACTGGCCGGTGCTCGAACACGCGATCATCGACAACATCGTGCCCGACTTCCCGCTGATCAACAAATCGTTCAACCTGTCGTACAGCGGGGTGGATTTGTGAACGTCGGCGGCAGGGTCGGATTCGTGGCAGGGTCGGATTCGCGGTAGGGTCGGATTCGAAATTCCGAACTCGACGTTGCATAATCCGTAGGAACCATCCGGAAATTCGAGTCTGACCCGTTGGACGAAGGCACGCACCCAACAGGGTCAGACTCGAATTTCCGGAACAGGACCTAGAATGCGAAGCTCTGAGTTCGGAAATTCGAATCTGACCCCAGTGGAATTTCGAATCTGACCCCAGTGGAATTTCGAATCTGACCCCTGATCGAATCTGCCCCCTGATCGAATCTGGCCCACCGATCGAATCCGACCCCTGAGCTGACACTTTCCCATGCTGCACATCCTCAAACAGATCGCGGTCACCGGCTTAAGGACCGAAGCCGCACCGCTGCCGGCCGACGACATGATGGTCAACGCGCGCTTGCAGCAGTCGATACTGCGGACGCTCGGCCGCGCGCTGGCCATCCGCCAGGTGGACGCGGGATCGTGCAACGGCTGCGAGCTCGAGATCCACGCGCTCGGCAATCCGTACTACAACATCG
>JBDTNR010000549.1:0-2554 GCA_039933655.1 Betaproteobacteria bacterium
CCAAGCGCCTGCTCGACGCGAAACTGCCGCTGCCCGGCTACGAGATGATCCTGAAGGCCGGGCACACGTTCAACCTGCTCGACGCCCGCGGTGCCATCTCGGTCACCGAGCGCGCCGCCTACATCGGCCGCATCCGCAATCTCTCGCGCGCTGTCGCGACGGCCTACGTCGCAGCCCGCGAGACGCTCGGCTTCCCGATGCTGCCGGCCGCACAGAGGAAGGTGGCGGCATGAGCCCGCCGGGCCGCCCCAAGGGCGCATACCGGAGTGCGCAGCACGAAGGTGGTCCAGTACGTCCGTCGGGCCGCCCCAAGGGCGCATACCGGAGTGCGCAGCACCAAGGTGGTCCAGTGAGCACGAGTGTCGTCCCCTCTCGGGAGACGGTAGCGGCAATGGCAGCAAACGTGGAGCTTGCATGAGCGCCGGCGCGGCCACGCTGCTGGTCGAACTCTTCACCGAGGAGTTGCCGCCGAAGGCGCTGAAGCGTCTGGGCGAGGCGTTCGCGAAGACCCTTACCGAAGGGCTGCGGTCCAGAGGTCTGCTGACAGTCGATTCCCAAGCAATACCTTACGCAACTCCGCGGCGCCTGGCAGTATCGGTCACACAGGTGTTGAGTGTCGCCAATGACGAGCCGGTCGTCGAGAAGCTCCTTCCGGCCAAAGTGGCCTTCGGCCCCGATGGCGAGCCCACGGAAGCACTACGGAAAAAACTCGCAGCCCTTGGACGCGCGCAACTTGCGACGCGGGAGCGCGAAGCATGGGACGGGCCGGACCACCGCTACACCGCGTCCGACGGCAAGGCCGATTACGTCTTCTTGCGTAGACTCGCCAAAGGCCAGTCGTTGCTGCGCGGCCTACAGGAGTCGCTGGACGAGGCGATCGCCCGGCTGCCGATCCCCAAGGTGATGAGCTACGCCAGCGCCGGACACTATTTCAGCAACGAAAAGTTCGTCCGCCCGGCGCACCGCCTGCTCGCGCTGCACGGCGCCGGCGTCGTGCCGGTCACCGCGCTCGGTCTCGCGGCCGGCCGCACCACCGGCGGCCATCGCTTCCTGGCGCGCGCCGACATCGAGATCGCCAACGCCGACGCCTACGCGCCGACGCTCGAAGCCGAGGGCAAGGTGATCCCGTCATTCGCCGCACGGCGCGCGAACATCGTCGTCGCGCTCGAAGGCGCCGCCGGCAACGACACGCCGATCATGCCGGACGCGCTGCTCGACGAGGTGACGGCGCTGGTCGAATGGCCCGTCGTCTACGCGGGCAGCTTCGACCCGGCGTTCCTCGCCGTGCCGCAGGAGTGCCTGATCCTGACGATGCAGTTGAACCAGCGCTACTTCGCACTGGCCGATGACGCCGGCCAGCTGGTGAGCCGCTTCCTGCTGGTCAGCAACGTCGCCACGCAGGACCCGGCGGCGATCATCGCCGGCAACGAGCGCGTGCTGCGGGCGCGGCTGGCCGACGCCAAGTTCTTCTTCGACCAGGACCGCCGGCAGCGGCTCGACGCGCGTGTCGAGCGCCTGCGCAGCGTCGTCCATCACAACAAGCTGGGCACGCAGGCAGAGCGCGTCGATCGGCTGCGTTTCCTGGCCACGCGCATCGCGCGGCTGATCGGCGCCGACGCCGCACTGGCCGATCGCGCGGCGCTGCTCTCGAAGGCCGATCTGGTCACCGACATGGTCGGCGAATTTCCGGAGCTGCAAGGCCTGATGGGCCGCTACTACGCCGAGCACGACGGCGAGGCGCCCGCGGCGGCGGCGGCCATCGAGCAGCACTACCTGCCGAAGATGGCGGGCGACCGCCTGCCCGACGACGCGGTGGCGCAGGCCGTCGCGCTGGCCGACAAGCTCGAAGCGATGGCCGGCATGTTCGGCATCGGGCAGATACCGACCGGCGACAAGGATCCGTTCGGACTGCGGCGCGCTGCGCTGGGCATCATCCGCATCCTCATCGAGCGCGGGCAGCCGTTGTCGCTCGCGGATCTCGCCGATCTTGCGTTCGCGGCGTTCAGCGCCGTGCCAGCGGTCACCCCGCAGCCGCAGCCGCTGCTCGACTTCATCTACGACCGGCTGCGCGGCTACCTGCGCGAGTTGGGGTACACGGCGAACCAGATCGCGGCGGTGCTCGACGCCCGCCCCGACCACATCGCCGACCTGCCGGCGCGGCTCGCTGCCGTACAGGCGTTCGCCGCGCTGCCCGAGGCCGCGGCGCTGTCCGCCGCCAACAAGCGGATCATCAACATCCTGCGCAAGAGCGGCAGCGAAGCCGCACCCGCGGTGGATCGCGGGCTTCTCGCCGACGGCGCCGAGCACGAACTCTACCTGGCGTTCCAGAAACTTACGCCGGAGGTCGAGAACGATTACGAAGGCGGCAACTTCGCCAGCGCCTTGCGGGCGCTCGCCACGGCCAAGCCGGCCGTCGATCGCTACTTCGACGACGTGATGGTGATGGCCGACGATCCGGGCATCCGCGCCAACCGCCTGGCGCTGCTGCGCGGCGTCGCGCAGACGATGAACCGCGTCGCCGACATTTCCAAGCTGGCCCAATAATGGTCCAGCT
>JBDTNR010000550.1:0-2553 GCA_039933655.1 Betaproteobacteria bacterium
ACCAGCAACGACGACGACGCGGTGCTGCAAGGCGTCCCCGCGGCGCGGCGCACGACGCTGATCGCCAAGGCCGCCGCCGGCAAGCCCAAGGCGCTGACGTTCGACGTCCGCCTGCAAGGCGACAACGAGACGGTATTCTTCGACTATTGAGAGGCGCGCAAGCGCCGCCAGCGCAACCCGTCATCCCCGCCGTTCGGGCACATCGCGCGACACGGCATCACGCAGGGCTAGGCTTTCCGCTACTGGCAACTCCACGTGTCTGACACACTCTTCACCACTGATCCAATGCGCGCGGTCTTTGCCGACCGCGCCGGCCTGCAGCGCATGCTCGATTTCGAAGGCGCGCTGGCCCGTGCTCAGGCCGCGACCGGCGTGATCCCGGCGGCCGCGGCGGACGCCATCGTGCGCTGCTGCGTGGCGGACCGGTTCGACGTCGGCGCGCTGCGCGACGCGGCGCGCAGCGCCGGTAATCTCGCAATCCCGCTGGTAGCGGCGTTGACGCGCGCCGTCGCGGCCGACGGCAGCGATGCAAAGGGGTATGTCCATTGGGGCGCGACCAGCCAGGATGCGCTGGACACCGGGCTCGTGCTGCAGCTGCGCGACGCGCTCGACCTGTTCGACGCCGACGCCGCGCGCCGCGCCCGCGCGCTGCGCGTCCAGGCGCTGCGGCATCGCGACACCGTGCTCGCCGGCCGCACGTGGCTGCAGCAGGCACTGCCAGTGACGCTCGGACTCAAGTTCGCCGCGGTGCTCGACGCCGTCGAACGCCATCGCGACCGGCTCGCCGAGCTGCGGCCGCGCGTCCTCGTGCTGCAGCTGGGTGGCGCGGCGGGCACGCTCGCCTCGCTTGGCACCCAGGGCCCGGCGGTGGCCGACGCGCTCGCCGCGGATCTCGCCCTCCGGGCGGCCGCCGTGCCCTGGCACACGCAACGCGATCGCGTCGGTGAGGTGGCGACGACGCTGGGGCTGCTGGTGGCCACACTGGGCAAGCTGGCGCGCGACCTGTCGCTGCTCGCGCAGTCGGAAGTCGGAGAAGCGTTCGAGGCGACGGTCCCCGGGCGCGGCGGATCCTCCACGCTGCCGCACAAGCGCAACCCCGTAGGCGCCGCGATCGCGCTGGCCGCCGCCGTGCGCGTGCCGGGCCTCGTCGCGACGATGCTGTCGGCCGCCGTGCAGGAGCACGAGCGGGGCTTGGGCAACTGGCCGGCTGAATGGGAGACGTTGCCGGAGATCGCGCTGCTCGCCGCCGGCGCGCTCGATGCAATGGCGACTGCCGTGGAGGACCTCGCCGTCGACGCTGACCGCATGCGCGCCAATCTCGACCTGCTGCAGGGGCTGCTGCTCGCCGAAGCCGTGCAGATGGCGCTCGCCCCGACGCTTGGCCGCGACGTCGCGCACGCGCTGGTGGCGGCGGCGGCGCGCGACGCGATCGCGCAGAAACGCCATCTGCGCGACGTGCTCGCGGCGCGCGCCGATGTGCGCGCCGTGCTCGACGACGCGGCGCTCGCGCGCTTGTTCGATCCGGCCGGATATCTGGGCGCCGCCGGCGTCTTCATCGATCGCGCCACCGCCCCCCGTTAGTGCACAAGGAACAGCTGATGCCCATCGCCGATCTCGCGAACACGCGGCTCCACTATCGCCTGGACGGCCCGGCCACCGCGCGGGTGCTGATGCTGTCCAACTCGCTGGGAACCGATCTCGGGATGTGGGAGCCGCAAATGCCCGCGCTGACGCGCGACTTCCGCGTCCTGCGCTACGACACGCGCGGCCACGGCCTGTCCGCCGTCGCGGTTGGCCCCTACTCCATCGAGGACCTCGGGCGCGATGCCGTCGCCCTGCTCGATCATCTCGCACTCGACCGCGTCGACTTCTGCGGCCTGTCGCTCGGCGGCATGACGGGCATGTGGCTCGGCATCCACGCGCCGCAACGGGTGCGCCGGCTGGTGCTCGCCAACACCGCCGCGCGCATCGTGCCGCCCGACCTCTGGAACGCCCGGATCGAACGCGTCAACGCAGGCGGCATGGCCGCGATCTCGGATGCCGTGCTGGCGCGCTGGTTCAGCGCGGAGTTCATCGCGCGCGAGCCGGCCACGCTGGCCGCGATGAAGGCGATGATGGAGCGCGTGCCGCCGGAAGGCTACGTCGCCTGCTGCGCCGCCGTGCGCGACATGGATCAGCGTGGCGAGGTTGCCGGTATCGCGGCACCGACGCTGGTCATCGTCGGCAAGGACGACGCGGCAACGCCGCCGGCCGAAGGCGAATTCCTGGCCGCGGAAATTGCCGGCGCACGCATCGTCCGGCTGCCCGCCGCGCACCTATCCAATGTCGAGTTGGCGCCCGCGTTCACTGCGGCGCTGTCGTCGTTTCTGTCTGCGTGAAAAGGAGCCCTGCCCATGGAAGACCACGATCGTCACGATGCCGGAATGAAGGTTCGTCGCGCCGTGCTGGGTGACGCGCACGTCGATCGCACGGTGCAGGGGCGCAATGCATTCAACGAGGAATACCAGGACATGATCACGCGGTACGCGTGGGGCGAGATCTGGACGCGCCCGG
>JBDTNR010000551.1:0-2532 GCA_039933655.1 Betaproteobacteria bacterium
TGAACGTGATCATGGTCCTCGCTGCCGCGTGGCTGTCGTGGCGCCTGGCACCGGTGGTCGCGGAGGCGATCATCGCGTCGCCGAAGATCGGCCCGGAGAGCATCGACGCCCACCTCATCCGCGTCAGCGCGCGCTTGCTCGCGATCTTCGGCAGCGCCGCCTTTCTGGCCGTGGGCGCCGACCGGCTGGGCGTTCCGGTGTACGGCATCGTCGCCGGGTTGGGTGTCGGCGGGCTGGCGATCGCGCTGGCCGCACAACCCACCATCGAGAATCTCATCGGCGGGTTGAACCTATTCGCCGACAAGCCCATCCGGGTCGGCGACCTGTGCAAGTACGGAAGCGAGATCGGGACGGTGGAAGCGATCGGCATCCGCTCGACCCGGATCCGCGGCCGCGACCGCACGCTGACGACGATTCCGAACGCGGCGTTGGCCAAGATGCCGATTGTCAACCTGACGCGGCGCGACCAGATACTGATCCAGAGCGTCGTCGGCTTGCGCTACGAGACCACACCCGAGCAGTTGCGCTACGTCCTCGTCAGGCTGCGCGAACTGCTCGTCGGCCATCCGCGCGTCGACCCCGATACGGCGCGCGCCCGGTTCACGGGTTTCGGGGACTCCTCGCTGGATGTCGAGGTATTCGCCTACGTAACGACCCGCGATTGGGTGGAGTTTGTCGGTATCCGCGAGGACATCCTGCTCCGGGTCATGGATGTTGTCCTGCAGGGCGGCACCGCGATCGCCTTTCCGTCGCGAACGCTATATCTCGGGCGGGACCAGGGCGGGGATAGCGGAAGGGTCGAGGCCGCCGAAGCGGCCGTGCGCGCCTGGCGCGACGATGGCTCGCTGCCGTTCCCGAATTTCTCGCCGGAACAGTCGCGCCGGCTGCGTGGTTCGGTCGCCTTTCCGCCGCCAGGCTCGGCATCGGCACCCGCCGTCCCGCCGAGTGCGTCGACCACACCCGTCGCCGATCCCGGATTGGCCGACGGCCTTGGCGGAAGTGGCGAGGGATCGCGGACTTAATCCAGGCGCGCACGGCGCCGGCCCGATTCCCCCGGGGAGGAATGTTGCGTCTGGAGGGGCGCGCCGTTCTGGGGAACGCGCGTGCAAGCCTCACAATCGTCCACTTCGACGTTTTGCGCGTTAACGAAAGCTGCAAAGAGTCGAACGGCAGGAAAATGACAAATATGCCCATATTGGGTATATTGATGCCCAATATGGGTACGAAGCCTGCCAACGTTGAGAGCTTGCCGCAGAATCCACGCCCCGCGAGTCTCGCTGACGCGCTGTTCACTGGCACGCAGCAGCGGGTTTTGGGTTTGCTGTTTGGGCAACCCGCGCGAAGCTACTACGCCAATGAAGTGATCAACTTGGCTGAATCGGGTTCAGGTGCCGTTCAGCGTGAACTTGCCCGCCTCGTGCGCGGTGGCCTGGTTACTGTTCGTCCCATAGGTAATCAAAAGCATTACCAGGCCAATCCCCACTCACCGCTGTTCGCAGAGCTTTGTGCCATCGCACAGAAAACCGTGGGGCTGGCCGCGCCGGTATTGGATGCATTGCAGCCGTTGACAGCACGCATTCGTGCGGCGTTCATCTATGGTTCAGTAGCCAAACGACAGGACGCCGCAGGCAGCGATATCGACCTCATGGTGGTCAGCGATACTGTCAGCTACGCAGACTTGTTTGCAGTGCTCGAGACCGCCAATTCGCGTCTGGGACGCCCCGTAAACCCCACCGTCCTTACCAGCAAGGAGCTCACCAAGCGCGTCAAAGCCAACTCGGCATTTGTGAAGCGCGTGCTGTCGCAGCCCAAGATTTGGCTGATCGGAGGCGAAGATGACCTTATCGTTTGAGAATCTCAGTGGCCCGGGTGGGCCATTGAAGGCCGAACTCCCGGACGCCAAGGAATTTGCCGGCTTGCTACGCTCCGGCAAAGCGCGGCTTCGAGACTCCCGCAACAACGGTCTTGCATTGGAAAGTCGCTTCGATCTCGCCTATAGCGCGGCACACTCTTTCTGCTTGGCGGCCCTACGCTGGCACGGCTTTCGCGCGGGCAATCGGTATATCGTCTTTCAACTCTTGCCCGTGACGCTTGGACTAGGACCGGAGGTGTGGCGGGTATTGGCCAAATGCCACGATCTTCGCAACCTTGCGGAATACGAAGGAGAACTCAATGTGGACGACCGGATTGTTTCCGATCTGATTACAGCCGCAGGACTCGTCGAGAACAAGCTCCATGCTCTCGCACCGATTGCCGACCAGTGAGAGCTGACGGCGCAGACTGAAACCGAAAGAAGTGGTGGCGACGAGGAGGGTCGAACTTCCCGCCAACGGTCAGCTATTTTGCCTATGCAATCAATCGCGTAGTGCGATCGAAGTGGTACGTTGGCCCGGTGTTTGTACCACTTGCATGTACCACCAAGGCCAACCATGCGTTAGCGCTGATCGAGGTGCTTGCGTAATAGTTTTTTCGAGCCGGATGCACGTCTCGGCTTGCCATTGAACTGGGCACATGCGGATCTACTGTCGCGCA
>JBDTNR010000552.1:0-2532 GCA_039933655.1 Betaproteobacteria bacterium
TCGGCGGCATGTACAAGGGCGACCGCGCGCGCAAGGAAAACCTCGTCAACTACGGCTTCCGGCTGCCCTCCGCGCTGGACAACCGGCCGCTGCGCTTCGACGAGTTCGAAAAGCTGCTGCCGCAGACGATCTTCGTGTCGGCCACGCCCTCGGTCTATGAGAAAACGCACGCGGGACAGGTGGTCGAGCAGCTGGTGCGGCCGACGGGCCTCGTCGACCCGCTGCTGTCGGTGCGGCCCGCGCAGACGCAGGTCGACGACCTGCTGTCGGAAATCCGCATTCGCGTCGAACGCAACGAGCGCGTGCTCGTCACCACGCTGACCAAGCGGATGGCGGAAGACCTGACCGACTACATCGCCGAGAACGGCGTCAAGGTACGCTACCTGCACTCCGACATCGACACCGTCGAGCGGGTGGAGATCATCCGTGACCTGCGGCTGGGCGAATTCGACGTGCTGGTCGGCATCAACCTGCTGCGCGAGGGCCTGGACATCCCCGAGGTGTCGCTGGTGGCGATCCTCGACGCCGACAAGGAAGGCTTCCTGCGCGCCGAACGTTCGCTGATCCAGACGATCGGTCGTGCGGCGCGCCACATCAACGGAATGGCCATCCTCTACGGCGACAGGGTCACCGACTCGATGAAGGCCGCGATCGGCGAAACCGAGCGCCGGCGCGCGCGCCAGCTCGCGTGGAACGAGAAAATGGGCATCACGCCGGTGGGCGTCCAGAAGCGCATCAAGGACCTGATCGAAGGCGTGTACGACCCGGACGAGGCGAAGAAGGAGCAGCGCGCGGCCCAGGCGAAAGCCAAGTACGAGGCGATGCCCGAGAAGGACATGGAGCGCGAGCTGAAGCAGCTCGAGAAGCAGATGCTCGACGCGGCGCGGAACCTCGAGTTCGAGAAGGCCGCCGAGCTGCGCGACCGGCTGGCGCAGCTGAAGCAGCAGATGTTCGGCGTCGCGCTGCCGGTCGAGACGTAAGTGGGCCGCGTGGAAGGGCGCGCGGCCCTGCGCTCGCGGTGCGGTCCCGGTCCAAATGCGGCGCCGCCCTCGATGGCGAGCCGCGGATGTGCGCGGCGCGAAACGGGCTCCATGCGATCGATCTCGCGCAATCACGCCGGCCGCATCGGCATCTTGAATCCATGACTGGAGTATCCACGATGAAGCTCAACGACAAGGTCGCGATCGTCACCGGAGCGGCCAGCGGTCTCGGCCGTGCCATCGCGATCCGCTACGCAGGCGAAGGCGCGAAGGTGGCGATCGCCGACCTCAACAAGCAGGCGGCGGACCTCGTCGCCGGCGAGATCGTGGCGGCCGGTGGCCGCGCGCTCGCCATCGCGATGGACGTGACCAGCGAGGATGACGTCAACGACGGCGTCACCGCAACGGTGGCCGCCTTTGGCGGCGTCGACATCCTCGTCAGCAACGCCGGGATCCAGATCGTCCACCCGCTCGAGGAGTTCACCTACGCGGAATGGAAGAAGATGCTGGCGATCCACCTGGACGGCGCGTTCCTCACGACCCGCGCGTGCCTGCCGCACATGTACAACGACGACCGCGGCGGCAGCATCATCTACATGGGTTCGGTGCACTCGCACCTGGCGTCGCCGCTCAAGGCGCCGTACGTGACCGCCAAGCACGGGCTCATGGGACTCGCGCGGGTCGTCGCGAAAGAAGGGGCGGGACACGGCGTCCGCGCGAACGTGATCTGCCCCGGCTTCGTGCGCACGCCGCTCGTCGACAAGCAGATCCCGGAGCAGGCGAAGGAGTTCGGAATCTCCGAAGAGGACGTGATCAGGAAAATCATGCTGAAGGACACCGTGGACGGCGAGTTCACGTCGCTCGACGACATCGCCGAGGTCGCATTGTTCTTCGCGGCGTTTCCCACCAACGCGCTCACCGGTCAATCGCTGGTGGCGAGCCACGGCTGGCACATGCAGTAGCCCCCAACATGATCAAGAAGGAGGAGCGGGTCGGCGTGCTGTTCGTCTGCATGGGCAACATCTGCCGGTCGCCGACGGCGGAAGGGGTGTTCCGCATGGCCGCGTACCGGGCGGGACTTCTCGACCAGTTGGACATCGACTCGGCAGGGACCCACGGCTACCATGCGGGCGAACCGCCGGACCGCCGCGCGACGCAGGCCGCGCGGGCGCGAGGCTACGACATCGCGCGGCTGCGCGCGCGGCAAGTGGAACAGGCCGACTTCGAGCGCTTCGACTGGATCTACGCGATGGATAAGGCCAACCTGCGCGTGCTCACCGAGTTGCGCCCGCGCGGATACCGGGGCAACCTCGGGCTCTATCTCGACCTCGTGCCGGAAGTGGGCGCGCGCGAAATGCCAGATCCGTACTACGGCGGCGCGGAAGGGTTCGAGCGCGTGGTCGATCTTGCCGAAGCTGCCGCGGATGCGCTCGTTGCCAAGCTCGCCCGGGTGCTGGCGCGTTAGTGGCCGATCCCGTCTTCGGCGTCCAACTAGGGCCTGTTCACACTAACCGCAGGCCATCGGCGATGAGTGCGAAGTTGATGAACGCGG
>JBDTNR010000553.1:0-2532 GCA_039933655.1 Betaproteobacteria bacterium
CATGATGTTCATAATGCCGATGCCGCCGACCAAGAGCGAGATGGCGAAACGACCGCAACGCGAAGCGTAGCCGCACCCATCACAAAATCTGCGACAGGAACGCCTTCGTCCGCTCGTGCTTCGGGTTGGCGAAGACGCTCGCCGATCGAAGCTTCTTTTGGTTCGACCCGAATGAAGCATTGGCAGATAACAGGGGACAGTCCCGCTTGCCGCGCCGCAGCGCACAGTGCAGACTTCACGCTCTCGCGCACGACGGCGGCCTGTTGAACGCGGCTCGCCGATATCGACGTCGCGATATCTCCGGAAGCTGCGCATGCCGACTCTGACCGAACGTCTCGAACAATGCTATACCGGCGCCGTCCACGACGTGCTGCGGATGATGGGCCACGACAACATCGTGCTGCCGCCGGCGATCAAGGCCATCGCGCCGGGCACACGGCTCGCGGGGCCCGCGTGGACCGCGTCCGGGCACATCGACCGCACGAAGTCGCGGCACGAGACGCTGCTCGGCTGGTGCACGCTGCTGTCGAAGTCGCCGGCCGGACACGTCATCGTGTGCCAGCCGCACAATCACGAGGTCGCGCTGATGGGCGAGCTGTCGGCGCAGACGCTGCAGGCGCGCGGCGTGCTGGGCTATGTCGTCGACGGCGGTTCCCGCGACACCGATCTCGTGCTGGAACAGGGCTTCCCGGTGTTCTGCTCGTTCCTCACGCCCTCCGATATCGTGCAGCGGTGGATTCCCGACCGCTATGGGGAACCGGTGACGATCGGCACCGTCACCATCGCCACCGGCGACTACCTGCTGGGTGACCGCGACGGCGTCGTCATCATCCCGCGCGCGCTGGCGGAGGAAGTCGTCGCCAGGACCGAAGAGGTCGTCGCGACGGAGTCGGACATGCGGCGCGCGCTCATCGGCGGCATGGACCCGATCGCCGCGTACAACCAATATGGCAAGTTCTAGCCGGCTCGCCACGCTGGCGGCGATGGCGATCGCCATGGCGGCGGTCGCGCACGACGCCGCGGCCCAGGTCTACAAGTGCAAGGACGCGAGCGGCAAGACGACCTACCAGCAGCGTCCGTGCGACGGCGGCGCCGCCGAGACGAACCTCGCCCCGGGGCCCGCACCCGCGCGCGCGTCCACGCCGGCCTCCGCACCCGCGCCGGCGTCCGATCCGGCAACCGCGCCCCATTCGGCGCCAGCGCCAGCGCCAGCGCCAGCGCCAACGCCAACGCCAACGCCAACGCCAACGCCAGCGCCAGCGTCGGCGCCGGCGCGCGACGAACCGTCCGCCGCAGCGCCGAACGCCCCGGTGGCGCAGCCCGCCGCGCCGCTGCCGCCGTTCGATCCGGCGCTGGCCAAGCTGATCGTGGCCAAGCGCGGCTGCGACGAGCGCTTGCCGGGCTTCAGCCAGAAGGTGGCCGCCAATTACACACGGTGGCGCCAGAAGAACCTGCAACGCGTCGTGGTGACCGAACGGAGCCCCGAATTCGCTCTGCAAATGGACGACGCGCGCAAGCAGCGTGCGGCCGCCAAGACCAAGCCCTCGCCCGCCGACATCGCGAAGGAGTGCGACGGCGTCGTCGCCTTCCTCGAACAGAACGCGGGGCCGTCCGATGCCCGGTTCGCAACACCGGAAGGCACCTGGAGGGTGTTCACCGACGCCCTGCGCAAGGGCGACGCAGTCGCCGCGTTGCGCTGCATGGGCGGGACCGCGCGCGACGGATACCAGCGCTCGTTCGCGCAGATGCAGGCGAAGGGTATGCGCGATTTCGCGAACACGATGCGCTCGCTGCGCGTGACACATACCGGCGATGCCGACGGCCGCGGCGTGATCTCGAAGGTGGATGGCACCGAAAGCCGCGTGGCGTTCGAAAAGATCGGCTCCGAGTGGCGGATCGTCGACCTGTGAGCGCAGTCGCCGTGATGAAGCTCGCCGCGCCGGACAACGTGGCCGTGGCGCTGCGCCCGCTGCACGCTGGAGAAACCGTGCTACTCGATGGCGCCCTATTGCGGGTGGAACGCGCAACCGCCGTCGGCCACAAGATCGCCGCGCACCGCATCGCGCACGGCGAGACGATCGTCAAGTACAACTGCCCGATCGGCCTCGCCACGCAGGACATTGCCGCCGGCGCCTACGTGCACACGCATAACGTGAAAAGCGGCTACCTGCCGACGTACACGTTGCCGACATGACGACGCCGACGCTGCAGGGGTTCGCGCGCGCGGACGGTCGCAAGGGCATCCGCAACGTGGTGGTCGTCGCGTATCTCGTCGAGTGCGCGCATCACGTCGCGCGCGAGATCGCCGCGCCGTTTCGCGACGACGGCGTCCACCTGATCGGATTCCCGGGCTGCTACCCCAACGCCTACGCACTCGCGATGATGGAAAAGCTGTGCACGCACCCCAACGTCGGTGGCGCGCTGCTCGTGTCGCTGGGCTGCGAAGGCCGGACCTTCCTCCAGCGGGTCACGGTCCTGCAGTCGAGCGGGACCATGCCCCTCAACATCGTTCTGACCTCGGTCCAGCCGTTG
>JBDTNR010000554.1:0-2523 GCA_039933655.1 Betaproteobacteria bacterium
CTGCCGCCGGCGGTGCTGACGTTCGATCCGCATCCGCGCGAGTTCTTCGCGCGCGACGCGGCGCCGCCGCGCCTGACGGGGCTGCGCCAGAAGCTCGATGCCTTTCGCGCGTTCGGCGTGGCGACGACGTTCGTCGCGCGCTTCGACGCGCGCCTCGCCGCACTGTCGCCGCAGGAGTTCATCGACGACGTGCTGGTCGCGCGTCTCGCCGCCCGCTGGGTGCTCGTCGGCGACGATTTCCGCTTCGGCAAGGGACGCGCCGGCGACCTGGCCGTGCTGCGCGCGCATGCGCGGACGTTCAGCGTCGAAGCCATGGGCACCGTCAGCATCGAGCAGGAACGCGCGTCGTCCACGGCGGTGCGGGAGGCGCTGGCCGCCGGCGACCTGGAACGCGCGACCGCGCTGCTCGGCCGCCCGTATACGCTCGCCGGACGGGTGGCGCATGGGGACAAACGTGGCCGCGAACTCGGCTTTCCCACCGCCAACATTGCGTTGCGCCAGCGGCCCGCGCTGACCGGCATCTACGCTGTCCGCGTCCACGGTCTGGGCAGCGTACCGCGTGCCGGCGTCGCCAGCCTCGGCGTGCGCCCGACGGTCAAGTCCGAAGGCAAGCCGCTGCTGGAAGTATTCGTGCTCGACTTCGACGAGTCGATTTATGGACGTCGGGTGGCGGTGGAGTTCCTGCACAAGCTGCGCGACGAAGAAAAGTACGACAACCTGGGCCAGCTCACGCAGCAGATTCGCACCGACGTGGCGCAGGCGCGCCAGTATTTCGCGACTGCAGAGGGATGAGGGTCAGACTCGCAACCTCTTCCCTATCATTTCCTCGCCAAAGGTAACAACGAAAGCAAATTGATGCCCGACGAATTGAAGACCGACTACAAGAAGTCACTCAACCTGACGGACACGCCGTTTCCGATGCGCGGGGATCTCTCGCGCCGCGAGCCGGGCTGGGTGTCGGAGTGGCAGCGCACGAAGGTCTACGAGGCGATCCGGGCGGCCGCGAAGGGCCGTCCGCGTTTCATCCTCCACGATGGCCCGCCGTACGCGAACGGCGACATCCACATCGGCCACGCCGTCAACAAGATCCTCAAGGACATCATCGTCAAGAGCAAGGGGTTCGCGGGCTTCGACGCGCCGTATGTTCCAGGCTGGGACTGCCACGGCATGCCGATCGAGGTGCAGATCGAGAAGACGCACGGCAAGAATCTCTCGGCCGCCGAAACGCAGCGCCTGGCGCGCGCGTACGCCACCGAGCAGGTCGACAACCAGCGTGAGCAGTTCAAGCGTCTCGGCGTGCTCGGCGACTGGGACCATCCCTACACGACGATGGCCTACAAGAACGAGGCCGACGAGATCCGCACGCTGGGCAAGGTGCTGGAGAAGGGCTACGTCTATCGCGGCCTGAAGCCCGTCAACTGGTGCTTCGACTGCCAGAGCGCATTGGCCGAAGCCGAAGTCGAGTACGAAGACCGCGTCGACATCGCCATCGACGTCGCCTTTTCCATCGATCCCGCCGATCGCGCGAAACTGGCCGCCGCGTTCGGGCTGACCGCATTGCCCGAGGGCGATGCCGCCGCGGTGATCTGGACGACGACGCCGTGGACGATTCCGGCGAACCAGGCGCTGAATGCGCATCCCGATTTCGTCTATGCGCTCGTCGCCACGCCGCGCGGGCAGCTGGTGCTGGCGCAGGACTTAGTCGAGGCGTGCCTGAAGCGCTTCGGGCTCGATGGAAAGATCGTCGCCACCGCACCCGGTGCGGCGCTCGAGAACATCCGTTTTCGCCATCCGTTCTACGATCGCGCGTCGCCCGTCTATCTCGGCGACTACGTGACGCTCGATACGGGAACCGGCATCGTGCATTCGTCGCCCGCGTACGGCATCGAGGACTTCCAGTCGTGCCGGCGCTACGGCATGAAGGACGACGACATGCTGAACCCGGTGCAGGGCGACGGCCGCTACGCCGAGAGCCTGCCGTTCTTCGGCGGCCTCAACATCTGGAAGGCCAATCCGCTGATCGTCGAGAAGCTGCGCGAAGTGGGCGCGCTGCTCGACTCCGCGAAGTTCACGCACAGCTACATGCATTGCTGGCGGCACAAGTCGCCGATTATCTACCGCGCGACGACGCAGTGGTTCGCCGGCATGGACGACACGCCCGGCTACCGCGGGAAGACGCCGCAGGAATCGCTGCGCGCGACCGCGCTGCGCGGCATCGAGGCGACGACGTTCTACCCGGAGTGGGGCAAGGCGCGGCTCTACGGCATGATCGCGCATCGTCCGGACTGGACGCTGTCGCGCCAGCGGCAGTGGGGCGTGCCGCTGCCGTTCTTCGTCGACCGCGAGACCGACGCGCTGCATCCAGACACGATGGCGCTGCTCGAACTCGCCGCGTCGAAGGTCGAGCACGGCGGCATCGAATCGTGGTTCGAGTCGACGTACGAGGATTTCGGCGTCGACGAGAAGCAGTATCGCAAGCTGACCGACACGCTCGATGTCTGGTTCGATTCCGGCGCGACGTTC
>JBDTNR010000555.1:0-2518 GCA_039933655.1 Betaproteobacteria bacterium
GCGCCGCATCAGCGCCGCCTCGACGAAATCGTGCGACAGGATCTCGCCGGACAGGGCGCCGCTGCCGGGCAGGCGCTCCAGCGCGCAGTGCCGGATGAACGGCGCCACGCGGATGATCGCGTTGTGGCCCCAGTAGTGCGACTCGCCGAGCTGCCAGAAGTGGAACCCCGCGGTGAACAGCGGACCGTACATGCGGGTGGCGAACTGCTGCATCCGCGCGTACAGCGTGTTTGGCCACGCGAAGCGTCGCCTCCGGGCGATAAACGCGGGCGGCCGCGGGCGCGGCGGTACCGCCGTGCCGCCTTTAGCCAGGCGGCAGCACGCACATCACCGGCCCTTCGTCGACCCAGCCAAGCGCTGCCATCTGCTGAATGACCGCGCGGTCGGTCGAGTAGCGGTGATTGGAGTCGCCGAAGGGCCGCCACGCGCGGTACAACGGAGTGTTCGCAGTCGAGGTGCCGCACGAGCCGTCGGCCGCGGGGCCATGTGCGTGGAACGGCACCCCTTCGAGCGACCATTGGCCGCGCTTGTCCACCGCGTAGCATTCGGCGCGGTCGCGCGTGAAGAAATGGGAGTTGGGTCCCTTGCCGGGAATGCCGTAGAAGCGATAGACGGTGTCGTTGCCGCCGGGGCAACCGGGCGTCACGACCGCGACGAACGATTTCCCGGTACGTGTCCAGGGGCCGACCTTACCAGCGTCGATGGCCGCGACCTCGCCCGCATTGGCGCTGTAGAAATAGTGATCGAGCCCGCCGTGATAGAACTCGACGAAGGTGCCGGGAACGGGCGGCGGTCCCCCCGCAAAGCACCCATATCCATTGCGGCCGACGTGCAGGAACTCCCCGGTTTCATGGAGGCGCACCGACATGACGGTCGGGTCCACCAGCGGCGGGTACGTGAGGTAGGCGTAGTACTTGTCGCCGGCGCTCGAACCTGTCTCGACCACCGGATGGCCGAGGCGCTCCGCGTAGAGAGGATCGTTGGCGACCCTGGCCGCGATCTCCGCGGGGGAGAGCGTCCGGTGCAGCGCGATGAGCGTCGGTTGCAGCGTCGGATCGGCGTTGCAGCGCCCTTCGAGCGGCAGTACCTCAAGGGACTGCTTCCGAACGTCGAAACCGCTGCCCTCGACCGCCATGAGCCGCGCCTCGATCTCGTAGGTGCCGGCGGTCAGCGTGCCGAGATCGGCTCCCACGACAAAACACTCGCCGCTGCCGAAAGTGTAGGTTCCCGGCAGGCGGCGAGCGGTCAGGACGATTGAATTGCCGGTGCGGACCTTCGCGAGTCCTGCGGCGCAGTCGATGCGGCCGTTGTCGCTGGCGGAAACCGTCGCGCTCACCGTGCCGCGATCGACGAACTCGCCGTCGGAGTGCGACAGGTTGAGATAGACCGCAGACGCGTGCGCGGCGCACACGGCCAAGATGATCGCCGCGATGCAGTCTCGGTACCGCTGCATGCGTCGCTATCCCAGATTCGGCGCAAGGCGGCGTGCGGCCGCCTCGCGAGCAATGCCCGCGCGCTCCGCGAAATCGACGAGCTGGTCGTCACCGATGCGTCCCACGGCGAAATACTGCGCGTCGGGATGCGAAAAATAGAATCCGGAGACGGCGGCGGTCGGCAGCATCGCAAAGCTCTCGGTGAGCGACATTCCCACCGCCTCCGCGCGCAGCAGCGCGAACGCGGGCGCCTTCACCGCATGGTCCGGGCACGACGGATAGCCGGGCGCCGGGCGGATGCCGCGGTATTCCTCACGGATCAGCGCCGTGTTGTCGAGGTCTTCGTCGGCCGCGTAGCCCCAGAGTTCCCGCCGGACCTTCGCGTGCAGCCACTCGGCGAACGCCTCGGCAAGTCGGTCGGCCAGCGCCTTCAGCATGATCGCGCTGTAGTCGTCCTTCTTCGCCTCGAATTCGGCCAGCTTCTTCTCGATGCCGATGCCCGTCGTGACGGCGAACGCGCCCAGATAGTCGGCGCGTCCGGAATCTTTCGGCGCGACGAAATCGGCGAGGCAGTAGTTCGCCTTGCCGGACGGCCGCTCATTCTGCTGCCGCAGGTTGCGCCACGTCATCGCCACGTTGCTGCGCGTCTCGTCCGTGTACACGTCGATGTCGTCGCCGGCGGCATTGGCCGGCCACAGCGCCATCACGCCGTTCGCGGTGAGCCACCGCCCGGCGATGACCTGCCGCAGCATCGCCTGGCCCTCGGCGAAGACCTGGCGCGCGGCCTCGCCGACGACCGCGTCGTCCAAGATCGCCGGGTACGGACCGGACAGCTCCCACGCCTGGAAGAACGGCCCCCAGTCGATATAGCGCCCGATGTCGACCAGGTCGACGTTGCGGAACTCACGGCGCCCGAGCGCCAGCGGCACCGGCGGCGCATACGTCCGCCAGTCCGTCGGCCACGCATTGACGCGCGCCGCTGCCAGCGGAATCAGCTTGGGCCCCTTCTTGCCGGCGTGCTGGACGCGGATCTTCTCGTAGTCGGCGGCGACTTCGGCGACGTACGCGTCCTTCAGCTCGTCGGA
>JBDTNR010000556.1:0-2518 GCA_039933655.1 Betaproteobacteria bacterium
CGCGCCGGCCGCCGACGGTCGTGGCGAGCGCCGCCTCGAAAGCCTTGAGCTTGGGCCCGCTGGTGATCCAGCCGGAGCGCAGCACGTCGGCGACATCGGCCACCGTGGCGTCGTCGAGCGTCGGACGCGAGAACGGGAGGTGCGGCAGGGCGCTCATTGAAGTCTAATTGCGCGCGACGAGCCAGACGCCGAGCACGATGAAGCCGATGCCGAGCCAGCGGGTCGCGTTGACGGTTTCGCCGAACAGGTAGTGCGCGGCGACGGCGTTGATCACGTATCCCAGCGACAGCATCGGATACGCGACGGACACGGGCACGCGCGACAGCCCCATGATCCAGACGACGAGGCTCACCATGTAGCAGGCGACGCCGGCGACGAAGTAGCCTTGCGTTCCCATGCGCCAGAAAGTGTCCCACCAGTTGCCGCGCGTCAGCGTGATGACACCGAGCACATTGGTGCCCGCCTTGAGCAGCAACTGGGCGCCGGCATTCAGGATGACGCCGGTGATGAGGAAGGCGAACGCGGACAGGGTCATGGGCAGCGTCAGGTTTTTCTAGCGGCGGGCGATGAAGACGCGGCGCGGATCGCGGGCCAGGATGCGCAGCGGGACGTTGTACAGCGCGAGGTCGGCGGCCGTGCCGGGCGCCATCAGCGCATACGCCTGCGGCGCCGCGTTCCATGCCTCGACCCACGCGGCCAGGTTGAAGCCCTTGTGCGGCTCGGCGTCGAGGCCCAGCGCCATTTCGTCGCGAAACTCGACGAGCGGCGTGGGCCGCCGCAGGTAGAAGGGCAGCGTCTGATCGTAACTGCCCACCTGGTAGACGGGGAACGCCGGGTCGAGCGGCTGTCCGTTGGCGCGTTCCGCATCCTGCAGGATGAACCACGACGAACGCACGGTGGCGAATGCATCGTGTCCGACCAGCGCGAACTGCATGCCGACCAGGGTGGACAGCGCCAGCGCCGCGATGCCCCAGGTCTTGGCGGCCGCACCACCATTGCGGAACAGTAGGTAGGCGCCGACGCCGCCGGCCGAGAAGCTCGCGAGCGACGCGGCGAGCCACGGGCCGAACGCCGTGTAGATCGACGCCGGCGTGAATTCGGTGGCCAGTTGGGCCACCAGGCGGTCGTAGCCGACCACGTAGGCCGCCAGCAGAAGCGGCGCGCCAATGGCCAGCGGCAACGCGATCCACGCCAGCGCGCGCGGCGAGAGCCGCGTCATCTCGAAGCCCAGCACGAGTGCCAGCGCCGGGAACATCGGCAGGATGTACGACGGCAGCTTCGACCCCGACACGCTGAAGAACACGAAGACGAACCCCGCCCATGCGACGCAGAATTTCTCCCACGAGAAACCATTGCCCGCCACCGCGGCGTCGCGCCAGCTGCGCGGCAGCGTCCACGCCCAGACGAGCAACCACGGCACGAGGCCCAGCACGAACCACTGCACGAAGTAGTACCACTCGCCGGTGCGGTTGTGCGATTCGGTCGTGAACCGCTCGAAATGCTCGTGCACGAAGAAAAAATGGGCGAATTCGGGATTGGCCCGCGCGACGAGCAGGAACCATGGGGCAGTCAGGACGAGATAGAGCGCCACGCCGGGAAGCGCGTGCAGCCGGCGCCATGGACCGCTGTCGCGGGTGACGAGCGTATAGAGGACCAGCGTCGCGCCGGGGATCACGAGCGCGACCAGGCCCTTCGTCAGCGTCGCCGCCGCGACGGCGGCATAGGCCACCAGCATCCAGTTGCGCTGCGCCGCGGGCGACAGCGCCGGCCGTTGCGCGAGCAGGAATGCGCACAGCGCCAGCGCGAGACCGAACGACAATACGGAGTCGAGCGTCAGCATCTGGGCCATGCCTACGTGCCAGACGCAGCCTCCTAGCGCGAGTGCCGCATAGGCGCCCGCGTCGCGACCGGCCAGGCGCGCGGCGGTGAAGCCGACGGCGATGACGGCGAGAAAGCCCGCCAGCGCGGACGGCAGGCGCGCCGTCCATTCGTTGACGCCGAAGGCAATGAACGTGGCGGCGCCCACCCAGTACTGCAGCGGCGGCTTCTCGAAGTACTTCAAGTCGTTCAGGCGCGGCGTCACCCAGTCGCCGCTGGCCGCCATCTCGCGGGCGATCTCGCCGTAGCGGCCCTCGTCCGGATGCTGGAGGCGCCGCGCATCGAGCGCGGCAAACCACGCGATGGCCGCAACGAGCGCGAGCAGCCACCAGGCGCTGCGGGGGAGGGAGGCGAGCATCGGGGATCGGAGGCGTCGGACGGGACGGCGCGCTGTTTTGCGGCCCCACGCATTCTACCGCGACCCCCGCGCTGCCCCTTTCGGGGTTTCGCAAGCGCGCCGCGGTCGCCGCGGCGCGGCCGGCGCCTTGCGCCAGGCGCCGCTTTACGAATACCATCGACCACATGATGACCGTTTCCTCCGGCTCTTTCCGCTGTTGTCGGCCTGCCCTGCCACGGCGGCGCTCGCGCGCGCGGGCCTGACGGTCGCTTCGGCCGTTGCCAAAGCCGCCGGCCGCCCGGC
>JBDTNR010000557.1:0-2518 GCA_039933655.1 Betaproteobacteria bacterium
CGCGGCATTCCGCTCGTGTTCCTGCAGAACATCACCGGCTTCATGGTCGGCCGCAAGTACGAGCACGAGGGCATCGCGCGGCACGGGGCCAAGATGGTCACGGCGGTGTCGTGCGCCAAGGTGCCGAAGTTCACCGTCATCATCGGCGGCAGCTTCGGCGCCGGTAACTACGGCATGTGCGGCCGCGCGTTCGGCCCGCGCTTCCTGTGGATGTGGCCGAATGCGCGGATTTCCGTCATGGGCGGCGAGCAGGCGGCGTCGGTGCTCGCCACCGTCCGCCGCGACGGCATGACGGCCGCCGGCAAGACGTGGAGCAAGGAGGACGAGGAGGCGTTCAAGGCGCCGATCCGTGCGCAGTACGAGACGCAGGGGCATCCGTACTACGCCACGGCGCGCCTGTGGGACGACGGCGTCATCGATCCGGCGCAGACGCGTCGCGTGTTGGGACTAGCGCTGTCGGCCGCGCTCAACGCGCCGGTCGAGAAGACGCAGTTCGGCGTGTTCCGGATGTGATGTGAAATGGCGGATCGACAAGCGACCCTCACCCCAACCCTGTCCTGCTCGTGCGGGAGAGGGAGCGGCTCTGGTTCACTTTCCTTATTGCGCGGACGTCCCGGTCGCAGCGCCTGCAGCTCGGCCACCTGCCCTCGCTCCGCTTGCGGGGAGAGGACCCGGCCGAAGGGCGTCAACCACCCGTACAAGGCACACTGAGAAAACATGTTTCGCAAGATCCTGATCGCCAACCGCGGCGAAATCGCCTGTCGCGTCATCAAGACCGCGCGCCGTCTCGGCGTGCGCACGGTCGCGGTGTTTTCCGAAGCCGATGCGAACGCGCGGCACACGCGCCTCGCCGACGAGGCCGTGCTGATCGGGCCGCCGGCCGCGCGCGAAAGCTACCTCAACATCGACCGCATCATCGCCGCGGCGAAGCAGACCGGCGCCGAGGCGATCCATCCGGGCTATGGCTTCCTGGCCGAGAACGAGGACTTCGCCGCGGCCTGCGCCGCCAACGACATCGTCTTCATCGGCCCGCCGGTGGAATCGATCCGCGCGATGGGCAGCAAGAGCGCCGCGAAGACGCTGATGGAAAAGACGCCGGTGCCGCTGGTGCCGGGTTATCACGGCGACCGGCAGGAGGCAGCCTTTCTGCAGAAGGAGTCCGACCGCATCGGGTACCCGGTGCTGCTCAAGCCGTCGGCAGGCGGCGGCGGCAAGGGCATGCGCATCGTCAACGCGGCGAAGGAATTCGCCGACGCGCTCGCGTCGTGCAAGCGCGAAGCGCTGTCGAGCTTCGGCGACGACCACGTGCTGATCGAAAGATACGTGACGCGGCCGCGGCACGTCGAGATCCAGGTCTTCGCCGACAACCACGGCAGTTGCGTCTACCTGTTCGAGCGCGATTGCTCGGTGCAGCGACGCCACCAGAAGGTGCTCGAGGAGGCGCCGGCGCCCGGCATGACGCCGGCCCGCCGCCGCGAAATGGGCGAGGCCGCGGTGGCGGCCGCGCGTGCCGTCAACTATGCCGGCGCCGGCACCGTCGAGTTCATCGCCGACCAGGACGGCCGCTTCTATTTCATGGAAATGAACACGCGGCTGCAGGTCGAACATCCGGTCACCGAGATGATCACCGGGCAGGACCTGGTCGAGTGGCAGTTGCGCGTGGCCGGCGGCGAACCGCTGCCGTTGACGCAGGAGCAACTCGCGATCCGCGGCCATGCGCTGGAGGCGCGCATCTACGCCGAAGACCCCGACAAGGGTTTCCTGCCGTCGACCGGCAGGCTCGTACACCTCGCGCCACCGGCGGAATCGCTGCACGTGCGCGTCGATACCGGTGTTGAGCAGGGCGACGAGATCACGCCGTACTACGATCCAATGATCGCCAAGCTGATCGTCTGGGACGAGACGCGCGAGCTGGCGCTGCAGCGGATGCTGCAGGCGCTCGCGCAATACCGGATCGTCGGCGTGGCCAACAACGTCGAGTTCCTGTCGCGGCTGGTCGCCTGCCCGGCGTTCACGGCCGCCGACCTCGACACCGGCCTCATTGAGCGCGAACGCGGGTTCCTGTTTCCGCAGCAGGGCGACGCGCCGGACCAGGCGTATCTGATCGCGGCGCTGGCCACGCTGTTGCGCGAGGAGGAGGAGGCGCAGCGCACCGACCATCGCAGCGCCGACCCCTATTCGCCGTGGCGGATGCAGGACGGCTGGCGGCTCAACTCGCAGGCCGAGCGCCGGATTCTCCTTCGCTACGGCGAAGCGGAACGCACGGTCGTCGTCGGCTACGCGGACGGAGGTTACGTGCTCGACCTCGACGGGCTCGCCGTACCCGCGCGCGGGGAACTGGGGCGCAACGGCACGCTGCGGGTCGAGCTCGCGGGACTGCGGCTGGACGCCAGCGTGATCGTCGCCGGCGAGAAGCGGCACGTGTTCCTCGATGGCCGCAGCTACCAGCTCGCACGCGTCGATCCGCTCTACCAGGGCAGCGAAGGGCAGGGCGCGGAAGGCGGTCTGGTCGCGCCGA
>JBDTNR010000558.1:0-2512 GCA_039933655.1 Betaproteobacteria bacterium
ATGAACGACGACCACAAGCGTGGCTTCACCACGGGCATCCTCCATTCCGACCGGGACGCCGCGATCGAGCACGGCGCGCTGCACAAGCCGCTGCATCTGTCCGTGGCGTACGGCTATCGCGATGCCCGCGAGCTCGCCGCCGTGTTCCAGGGGCGCGCGTCCGGCTATGCGTACGGCCGGCAGGGCAATCCCACCTCCGCTGCGCTCGAGGCGAAAGTCAACGCGATGGAGGGCGGCGCGGGCACCGTGACGTTCGCCACCGGCATGGCGGCGATCGGCGCCATCATGCTCGCGCTGCTGAAGGCGGGCGACCACATCATTTCGAGCCAGTACGTGTTCGGCAATACGTCGAGCCTGCTCCTGACGCTGGAGACGCACGGCCATTCGGTGAGTTTCGTCGACGCGACGGATGTCGCCAAGGTCGAAGCCGCGCTCACACCGGCCACGCGCATCGTGTTCGTCGAGACCATCGCCAACCCGCGCGTGCAGGTCGCCGACCTGAAGCGGATCGGCGACCTGTGCCGCGCGCGTGACCTCATGTACGTCGTCGACAACACGATGACGTCGCCCTGGCTGTTCCGTCCCAGGGACGTGGGCGCGAGCCTCGTCGTCAACGCGCTGACCAAGTACATCGGCGGCCACGGGAACGCGCTGGCCGGCGCAATCACCGACACGGGCCTTTTCGACTGGACGAAGTTTCCCAACATCGCCGACGCGTACAAATCGCAGCCGCCACGCAACTGGGGGTTGCAGCAGCTGCGCAAGAAGGGTCTGCGCGACTGGGGCGGCACGCTGGCCGCCGAGCAGGCGCATCACATCGCCGTGGGCGCGGAAACGCTGGCGTTGCGGATGGAGCGCATCTGCGCGAACGCGCTGGCGCTGGCGCGGTGGCTCGAGCAGCAGCCGCAGGTGCGCGCCGTCCACTATCCCGGGCTCGACGCGCATCCGCAGCACGCGCTGGCGCGGGATCTCTTCCGCGCCTATGGCGGATTGCTGTCGTTCGAGCTGGCCGAAGGCATCGACCCGTTCGATTTCCTGAACCGGTTGAAGGTCGTCGTGCTGTCGTCGAACCTGGGCGACAACCGCACGCTGGCCATTCCGGTCGCGCATACGATCTACTTCGAAATGGGCGCGGAGCGGCGCGCCGCGATGGGCATCGCCGACTCGCTGATCCGGATCTCGGTCGGCATCGAGGACGGTGCCGACCTGATCGGCGATTTCCATCAGGCGCTGGAGTCGTGACGGGCCACTGATCACAACGCGGCGCCGGGGCGCCGAAAAGGCGCGGTGCGGACTGCTCGACGCCTTTGGCGAGGGTACCCGAACGCTCGGTTCAGGCGGCGATCTCGCGGACGTGAACGCCATGCGCGTCGGCGGCGAGGTAGTGCCCGCGATCGTGCCAGTCCGCCATCACGTAACGTTCGCACGCGATGCCGCCGACGTCGTGCACGTGCAGCGCGGGCCGGTGCGTGTGGCCGTGGATCATTCGCGCGACGCCGTGGAGCCGGAACGCGGCGGCGACGGCGTTCGCGTTGACGTCCATGATCGACTCTGCTTTTAGCGCTTTCTCGCTGTGACTCTTGCGCCGCAGCCACCAGGCGATGGCGCGGCGGACGACGTACGGCAGGCGCAGCAGGCGCGCCTGCGTCTCGGGGTTGCGCATCCGCGCGCGATACGCCTGGTATTCGGCGTCGTCGGTGCACAATTCGTCGCCGTGGCACAGCAGCGTGCGGGTGCCGGCCACGTCGACGACGATGAAGTCGGGCAGCAGCGTCGCGCCGGTGGCGCGCGCAAAGCGCCCGCCGATCATGAAGTCGCGGTTGCCGCGCCCGATGAACAGCGGCACCCCCGCATCGGCGATTGCGCGCAGCGCGGCGACGACAGTCGCGACGAACGGATCGCGCATCTGGTCGTCGCCGATCCACCAGTCGAAGAGATCGCCCAGGATGTAGACGGCGGCCGCGTCGCGCGCGGGGCCGCGCGCGAACGCGTGGAACGCCGCCAGCGCCACGGGCCGCTCGGGCGACAGGTGCAGGTCCGACAGGAACAGCGTCGTGGGCGCGCGCGCCCTTTGCGGCAAGGGGTCAGAGCCCATTTTCGTATGTTGCGATCGAAAATGGGATCCGACGCTGCGTCAACCCTCGACTTCCAGGGCCTTGAGGATGACGACGTCCTCCTTCGGGACGTTCTGGTGGAAGCCGCTGTTGGCAGTGGCGACACCCTTGATCTTGTCGACGACCGCCTGGCCTTCGACCACCTTGCCGAACACGCAATAGCCCCAGCCGTTGGCGCTTGGCGCCTTGTGGTCGAGGAAGTCGTTGTCGCCGACGTTGATGAAGAACTGCGCCGTGGCCGAATGCGGCTCGGACGTGCGCGCCATCGCGACCGTGTACATCCGGTTCTTGAGGCCGTTGGTGGCTTCGTTGGCGACCGGGCCTCGCGTCGGCTTCTGTTTCAGTCCCGGCTCCATGCCGCCGCCCTGGATCATGAAGCCGTCGATGACGCGGTGGAA
>JBDTNR010000559.1:0-2511 GCA_039933655.1 Betaproteobacteria bacterium
TCGCCGAGGACGCCGCGCCGGCGGTGGTGGCGAGCACGCCCAACCGGCCGGTGTTCGCCGAGCCGCTGTCGCGCGAAAGCCGGCCGCCGAAGGGTAAGGCGCGGCGTTAGCGCGCGCCGGCGCGTAGCGGCCGCGCCAGACGGCGGCCGGTCGCGCAAAGTCGTGAGTTGCTTCGGGCGCAAGATCAGCACCGGTCTCCTGTCGCCGATCCAGCCGTGAAAATCGGCGCTGGACGCGGATGGCCATCGCCAGGCAATTCGGGTTGCGCCAACGCCAACGGAATATAATATTGCATTGCAGCATTCGGGCTTAGAATGAATGCTGCCATCCACTTCCGCAGGCGGGCTTCGCCGTTCGCCTCCCGCCCCGCCCATGCACATCGGCACCCCCCTTTCCCCGACTGCCATGCGCGTGATGCTGCTTGGCAGCGGCGAGCTCGGCAAGGAAATCATCATCGCGCTGCAGCGACTTGGCGTGGAAACCATCGCCGTGGACCGGTACGCCAATGCGCCGGGGCACCAGGTCGCGCATCGTGCCCACGTCATCGCGATGACGGACGGCGCAGCGCTGCGCCGGCTGATCGAGCAGGAACGCCCCGACATCATCGTCCCCGAGATCGAGGCCATCGCGACCGACGTGCTGGTGGACGTGGAGAAGGCCGGCCTCGCGACGATCATCCCGACCGCGCGCGCCGCCGCGCTGACGATGAACCGTGAAGGCATCCGCCGGCTGGCGGCGGAAACGCTCGGCATTCCGACGTCGCCGTTCCGGTTCGCCGACAGCCTGGCTTCGCTGCAGGCAGCGATCGCCGACGGCATCGGCTATCCGTGCATCGTCAAGCCAGTGATTTCATCGTCGGGCAAGGGACAGTCGCTGGTGCGCGGCCGCGCCGACCTGGCCGCTGCGTGGCAATACGCCGAAAGCGCCGGCCGCGTCCGCGGATCGCGCGTTATCGTCGAGGGCGTCATCGACTTCGACTACGAGATCACGCTGCTGACCGTGCGCGCCACTGGTATCGACGGCACGATCGACGCGCATTTCTGCGAACCGATCGGCCATGTGCAGGTCAACGGCGACTACGTCGAGTCGTGGCAGCCGCAGGCGATGAGTTCCGTCGCGAAGAAGTCCGCGCGCGACATCGCCGGCAGGGTCACCGCCGAACTCGGCGGCCGCGGCATCTTCGGCGTCGAGCTGTTCGTCAAGGGGAACAAGGTGTGGTTCTCGGAAGTCAGTCCGCGCCCGCACGACACCGGCCTCGTCACCATGTGCACGCAGCCGCAAAGCGAGTTCGACCTGCACGCGCGGGCGATCCTCGGCTTGCCGGTCGACACGCGACTTGCGTCACCCGGCGCGTCGGCGGTCATCTACGGTGGCATCGAGGCGCGCGGCATCCGCTTTGAAGGTGTGGCCGAAGCGCTGCGCGTGCCGGGCGCCGACCTGCGCCTCTTCGGCAAGCCCGAGTCGTACAGGACGCGCCGGATGGGTGTGGCGCTCGCGCGCGGCGACGATGTCGCGCAGGCACGCGAACGGGCGCAGGAATGCGCGCGGCGCGTCCTGCCGCGCGCCTGATGCGCGTGTACGCTGAAATGGCCGCGAACACCGACCTCGTCGTGCAGGCGACAGCACTCCCGCCCGCCACGATTGCGGCGCTGGCGCGGGAGGCCGGCGCGCGTGCCATCGTCCCGTTCGGCGCCGGCACGCCGGCCGCCTATCGCTTTCCGGACCTCGCGCCGGACGAGCGGCTGCTCGAGCTCGCGCGGGAAGCTGCGTGCGACGCCGCCTATGTCCCGCACGATCGCCGCCTGGACCGGGTGCGCGTGGTGGCGATGGACATGGATTCCACGCTGATCACGATCGAGTGCATCGACGAGATCGCCGACATGAAAGGCATCAAGCCCCAAGTCGCGGCGATCACGGCGAGTGCCATGCGCGGCGAGATCGATTTCGCGGAAAGCCTGCGCCGCCGCGTCGCGCTGCTGGCTGGCCTGCCGGTGGCGATGCTCGATCGCGTCTACGCCGAACGCCTGCGCGTTTCTCCCGGCGCGACGCGGATGCTGGCGGGATTCAAGGCCGCGGGCGCCATCACCGTGCTGGTATCGGGCGGCTTCACGTTCTTCACCGAGCGATTGCAGGCGCGACTCGGTCTCGACTTCGCCGTCGCCAACACGCTCGGCGTCAGCGCGGGCCTGTTGACGGGGGCCGTCGACGGACCCATCGTCGATGCACAGGTAAAGGCCGACACCGTGCGGGCCCTCGCGGCGAAGCATGCGGCGGGGGGCGGGCTGGTCGTGGCCATCGGCGACGGCGCCAACGACCTGCCGATGTTCGCCGCGGCCGACGTCGCGATCGCGTATCGCGCCAAGCCGGTCGTGCGCGCGCAGGCCACACACGCGCTCGATCATTGCGGGCTCGACGGAGTTCTCAATCTCTTCTGCTGAATGCGTTGTTGTAGATAAATTGGTTCGTCGGCGGAATCTGTGGGTAGCTATTGATCGTGGCGTACGGTCTTGT
>JBDTNR010000560.1:0-2510 GCA_039933655.1 Betaproteobacteria bacterium
CAGCATGAAATGCACGGGGGCGATGGGCTGGATGTCGTGAAACGCCAGCACGTCGTCGTCCTCGTAAATCTTCTTGCCCGGGATCTCGCCGCGCACGATTTTGCAGAAAATACAGTCCCGGTCGGTGGCGACCATGATGCCCATCCCTTGTAGCTAACGTTGCCGGGCGGCGATCCGCGCATCGATCGCCGCCTTCAGGCGGTCCCCGTCGTCGGTGCCGATGATCAAGGCCCGTTCGCGGACGATCATGACCCGGACGGCTTCTCGCCCCCCGATATTGTATAGCCACCCGCCCGGCGTCCAGTGCAGCCCCCATCCCCACCAGCTCCGGATGCGCAAAAGTTCGCAGCCCGCGACGTCGGAAAAATCCACCGTCCGCCGAATGAGGCCGATGCCGAACTTCACCCGGATCCGGGCATCGTCGACCTCCACCGTCAACGTGGCGAACATCAGGACTGCCAGCGCGAGCACGCCGAACAGCGCGTCGAGCGCCGACGGCGCGGCGGCACGGGTTGCCGGGGACAACGTGGCGGCGAGCCACACGGCAAGCGCCAATCCCACCGCGGTGCCCGCCAGCAGCTTCCAGCCGACTTGCCGGTGCCGGTATTGCGTCGCCGCGGGGGACTCCACGCCGTCAGCGACCGCGCGCGGCTTTCTCCGCGTGCCCCGACGTGCCTTCGCGCCGGGCCAGCTCGGCGAGTACGTCCGCGGGCGTCAGGCCATGGCGCGCCAACAGCACGACGCAGTGGAACCACAGGTCGGCCACTTCCGCCGTGATGCGCGCCGGATCGCCATCCTTGGCGGCCAGTACCGTCTCCGTCGCCTCCTCGCCGATCTTCTTCAGGATCGCGTCGTCGCCCCTTGCGAAGAGCGCGGCCACGTAGGAGCTCGTCGGGTCTGCGCCGCGGCGCGCGGCAATCGTTGCCGCCAGCCGCGCGAGCACGTCGCCGTAGCAGTCGCTGCCGGTATCAGCCATCGCCGTAAATCGCCTGCGGGTCCTTGAGGACGGGCTCGACATCATGCCATGCGCCGCCGTCGAACTTCAGGAAAAAGCAGCGAGCGTGTCCGGTGTGGCACGCGATGCCGCCTACCTGCTCCACGAGCAGCAGCAGCGCATCACTGTCGCAATCGAGGCGAATTTCGCGCACGTGCTGGACGTGGCCGGACGACTCGCCCTTTCGCCACAGCTTCTGGCGAGACCGCGACCAGTAGTGCGCCTCACGCGTGGCGGCCGTGCGTGCCAGTGCGTCGCGGTTCATCCACGCGAGCGTCAGCACGTTGCGCGACGCCTGGTCCTGCGCGATCGCGGGGATCAAGCCGTCCGCATTCCAGCGGACCGCGTCGAGCCAGGCGTCCATGTCGTTCACAGGAGGCGCAGCGGCGCAGAGAACGGCAGGACAACGGAGTTCCCGGCGTCCCTGCGTCCCTGCGTGAAAGCTTCGGCGACCGTCACGTGCGCATCTCCAGCCCGGCGGCGGCCATCGCGGCCTTCGCCTGCCCGACGGTGAACTCGCCGTAATGGAAAATCGAGGCCGCGAGCACGGCATCGGCGCCGCCGATCCGGATGCCATCGACCAGGTCGGCGAGCGAGCCCACGCCGCCAGAGGCGATGACCGGCACGTCGACCGCGTCGACGACCGCGCGCGCGATGCGCAGGTCGAAGCCGGTGCGCGCGCCGTCGCGGTCCATGCTGGTCAACAGGATCTCGCCGGCGCCGAGCGCCACGACTTCCTCCGCCCATTCCAGGGCGTCGATGCCGGTGGCCGTGCGCCCGCCATGGATGTAGACCTGCCAGGCATCGACCGCGTATTTCTTGGCGTCGATGGCGGCGACGATGCACTGCGCGCCGTAGCGCGCCGACGCCTCCGCGAAGAGGTCCGGATTCTGGACGCCGGCGGTGTTGATGCTGACCTTGTCGGCGCCTGCATTGAGCAGCGCGCGGATGTCGTCGACCGCATTGACGCCGCCGCCGACCGTCAGCGGGATGAACACCTGCGACGCCACCGCCTCGATCATGTCGTAGAGCAGGCCGCGCTTCTCGACGCTGGCGCGGATGTCGAGAAAGGCCAGTTCGTCGGCGCCCTGCTCGTCGTAGCGGCGCGCCACTTCCACCGGGTCGCCGGCATCGCGCAGGTTGACGAAGTTGATGCCCTTGACGACACGGCCGTCCGCGATGTCCAGGCAAGGGATGATTCGTTTGGCGAGACCCATGGTTTCGTTTTCACAGGAGGTGCCGCGCAACGACTCTGCCGCACCATCCTTTAGCGCCACTGCGCCTCGTTGTGGAACCGGTCCTTTCACGGCAGACGCCGGGACATCGAGAAAATGCACGATCCTGCAGTCCTCGGCGCACCTGCGTTTTCTTGTGAAAGGGTGTTCGCGCGCCTGCCCTAGCCCCCGGAGGCGGCTGCAAGCGCTTCCTTGAAGTTGAGCGTGCCTTCGTAGATCGCGCGGCCGGCGATGGCGCCGATGATGCCGTCGGCTTCGTGCTGCACCAGGCGCTCGATGTC